>NZ_JAMYPO010000028.1:0-94153 GCF_040320365.1 Mesorhizobium sp. M0701 | reverse complement strand
GGACCAATCACCTTCTACAACGGCCTGGCCTACTTCCGTGCCTGTGCCGATGGATGGGCTCTGCGAGATGTGTATATGCCCTAGCCCTCGAGGGGGGAGATCACACCTAGCCGAATCGCTCAATCCAGGCCCGAAAAACCCTCTTCCTCCAGCACCTCGGTGCCGCCGAACCGGAACGGCGCGAAGGAGGCGCGGTGCAGCCGCGCCACCGGCCCGTGCAGATCGATCGCCGTGCGATGGCGGACAGTGGCGTAGCCCATATGCAGTTCGAAGCCGTAACGCGCATGATGGCTGCCGCAGCCGCACATCATGCGGTCGCGCAACACCTTGGCGACGATCGAGGCTGCGGCGATCGACTGCGAGCGCTGGTCGCCCTTGATCAGTGCTTTGCCCTCGCAGGGCAGGCCGGGCGGCACATCGCGGCCGTCGGCCAGTGCCAGCTTCGGCCGGATTGACAGGCCGGCCACTGCACGGCGCATCGCCTCCAGGCTGGCCTTGAGGATGTTGGAGGCATCGATGCCTTCGGCGCTGACCGACGCCATCGATACGGCGAGCGCGGAGCCGAGGATTTTCAGGAACAGCGCCTCACGCTGCAAATGCGTCAGCCGCTTGGAATCGTCGAGGCCGTCGGGGATGTTGGCGGGATCGAGCACCACCGCTGCAGCCACCACCGGCCCGGCGAGCGGACCGCGGCCGGCCTCGTCCATCCCCGCCACCGGCCACAGGCCTTCGGCCATCGCCTTCGTCTCGAACGAGAAGTCGGGTTTCTCGACAATTTCGAAGAGAAGCGGAGAATCGGAACGCGGGCGAGCCATGGTGCGGCGAGGTTCGCATCGGCTCCGATTCTCCGCAAGTCCCTCCGGGTCGGGCGGGGCACCGGACCAGGAGGGGCTACCGTCTGCAAGCCCGGGGACAGGACAGGCCGGACGGGATTTTTGCCTGTTGCCGGCCGTTTCAACCGGCTGGCGCGAGACGCTTTGTCACAGCAGCATCAGCTGCTCGGTTGCCTTGGCGGCGGGGACGAACTGGTCGGTCCTGAGCGAGCGCCGCTCGGCGTTGAGGCCGAGCCGTTTGGCAGCGATCTCGAAACGCCGGCCGATCTGCCAGGCATAGGGGCCGGAGCCTTTCATGCGCTTGCCCCATTCCGAATCGTAGTCCTTGCCGTCGCGCATCGAACGGATCAGCGACATGACGTGGCGATAACGATCGGGATAATGGCGCAGCAGCCAGTCCTTGAAGATCGGCGCGACCTCCAGCGGCAGGCGCAGCAGCACATAGCCGGCTTCACGTGCCCCCGCTGCCTGCGCCGAATCGAGGATGCGCTCCATCTCCGGGTCGGTCAGTCCGGGGATGATCGGCGCAACCATCACCGAGGCCGGAATGCCGGCGTCTGAAAGCTGCCTGATCGCGTCCAGCCGCTTGGTCGGCGTCGACGCGCGTGGCTCCATGGTGCGCGCCAGCATGCGGTCAAGCGTCGTCACCGACAACGCCACCTTGGCCAGCCCGCGTTCGGCCATGCGCGACAGAATGTCGATGTCACGCGTCACCAGCGCCGATTTGGTGACGATGCCGACCGGGTGCCCGCGCGCCTCCAGCACTTCGAGGATCTCGCGCATGATCCGGTATTGCTTCTCGATCGGCTGGTAGGGATCGGTGTTGGTGCCGATGGCGATGGTGCGCGGCTGGTAATTATCCCTGGACAATTCCTTGTCGAGCAGCCGCGCCGCATCCGGCTTGGCAAACAGCTTCGATTCGAAATCCAGCCCCGGCGACAGCCCCATGAAGCTGTGCGTCGGCCGCGCGAAACAATAGACGCAGCCATGTTCGCAGCCACGATAGGGGTTGATCGAGCGGTCGAAGGAGATGTCGGGCGATTCGTTGCGCGTGATGATGGTGCGCGGCTTCTCGACCTGTACCTCGGTCTTGAACGGCGGCAGCTCCTCCAGCGAATTCCAGCCGTCGTCGAACACGTGCCGGCTGACCGGCTCGAAACGGCCGGACGGATTGATGCCCGCCGACCTGCCGCGATTGCGGTCGGGACGGACGCGCATGCCGCTCTGCTCGATCATCGCATTCGCCATCTCGGCCCTGCCAGCGCCGAAGGCTGCAATGTCGGCACGCACGATCTGTTCCATTTTGGCCCTTTCCCAGGGACTGTCCGCCCGCTGTCGAATCGCTCTGCTCATGAATGTATTCCTATCGCATTGATGAGAACAAAGCAAGAACTTTCTCGCGACGCGCCGCAAAAACTGGCGCTGCCCACCGCTTTCCGCTATTCGGCTAAACATGCTCAGCGTCCTGATCGAAACCCTGAACGACGAGGAGGGCCTTGCCCGCACGCTCGCCTCGCTGATCGGCGGCGCCGTTGAAGGCGTGGTGCGCGACGTTCTCGTCTGCGACACCGGCTCGACCGATCAGACGCACCGCGTCGCCGAACATGCCGGCTGCCACTATGTCAGCGGCGGCATCGCCGCCGGCATCAGGCAGGCCAAGGGCGACTGGCTGCTCTTGCTGGAACCGGGCGCGCGGCTGGGAGAGGGCTGGATCGACGAGGTCGTCGCGCATACCGCCAGGCAAACCATGGCGGCGCGGTTCTCGCGGGCACGCGGCAGCCGCGCGCCGTTCCTGTCGCGTGTCTTTGCCGGAAATCGCGCTCTCGCCGAAGGCCTGGTGATCAGCAAGCGTCAGGCCGCGGCGCTGTCGAAGAACGCCCGCAGCGCCGAAGCGATCGCCCGCGGCCTGGCGACCAGGAGGCTCCACGCCGAGATCTGGGTCGCGCCGCGGAAGTGACGGCTTACCGTGCCGGTTGTGGGAACTCCGCCAAGCAAATTTTCTGGCGGGTCGTCGTTTATTGTGCATTGCACAAAATCTGGCCGGGGGTTACCATTCCCGGCGATATGGGCGAATAGGGTTTGGGGTGTGCCGGAGTGGCGACGACTAACGTCGATGCTGTTCCCTCGACATTTTGAGGACCCCGATGACCCTTTCAAGCCCTGACAAGTCCGGCGCTGCAAGCCTCGAGGCGATCGCACGCAACGGCGGTACGCTGCGCCGCATCGCCGCCCGCATCCCGACCTATCTTTCCGACCTTCGCGAGAATCCGGCATGGCTGCCGATGTTCATGCTGGCCCGCACCATGCCCGCGCGGCGCCTGCACTGGCGCGGTGCGAAGCCGGTTCCGCCGGCGCGCAATGTCGGTGAAACGATGTTCGCCGGCGTTGACCGCGATGCCGTCGTCGGCGCGCTGCGGACGGAGGGGCTCTATTCGGGCCTGATGCTGCCGGCCGCCGTCCATGAGGAGATCGCCCGCTTCGCCGAGCGCACGCCATGCTTCGGCAATTTCGACCGCCGGCTGGAATTCCTGCCCGAAAAACACGCCGATGCCGAAAAGCATTTCGGCCGCCCGCTGCTCAGTGGTCACTATTTCGAGCGGGTCCTCGACTGCAGCGCTGCGGTCGCCGTGCAGCGCGATCCGCTGCTTCTCGACGTCGCGGCACACTATCTCGGCAGCCAGGCCAAGCTGATCACGACCCGCGTCTGGTGGAGCTTTCCGACCGGTGGCGTCTCGGACGCCGACAAGAACATGGCCTCGCTCGGCAAATACCATTTCGACCTCGACGACTGGCGCATGCTGAAGTTCTTTTTCTACCTGGTGCCGGTCGACGCCGACACCGGGCCGCATGTCTATGTCCGCGGCTCCCACAACCGCCGCATCCTGAAGCATCAGCTGACGCTGCTGGTCGGCCATTCGGCGGAAGAGGTGCTGGGCGTGTACGGCGAGCAGAGCCCGGTCACGCTGACCGGGCCGGCCGGCCTCGGCTTTGTCGAGGATCCGTTCGGCTTCCATATGGGCACCGTGCCGACGCGCACGCCGCGGCTGATGATGGAGGTTGGCTTCGGCGTCTCGCCGCCCTCGCGCCGGCGTTTTCACGGCGAGCCGGTCATTCGCTAAACCGAGGTCGCTTGGCTGATACCTCGGTTCGTCTCAGCCGCGCCGCAAATGCTCGTCCAGCCGCGGCATGATCTCGACGAAGTTGCAGGGCATGTGCCGATAGTCGAGCTGCGGCTTCAAAATGCCGTCCCAGGCGTCCTTGCAGGCGCCGGGCGAGCCCGGCAGCACGAAAACGAAGGTGGCGTTGACGACGCCGCCGGTTGCCCGGCTCTGGATCGTCGAAGTGCCGATCTTGTCGTAGGAGATGCGGTGGAACACTTCGGAAAAGCCGTCCATGCGCTTTTCGAAGATCGGCTCCAGCGCTTCCGGCGTCACGTCGCGGCCGGTGAAGCCGGTGCCGCCGGTGGTGATGACGACATCGATCGCATCGTCCTTCGACCAGCCCAGGACCTTGTCGCGGATCTTGTCGCGGTCGTCGGTGACGATGTCGCGGGCGGCCAGGACATGGCCGGCCTCGGCGATACGGTCGGCCAGCGTCTGCCCGGATTTGTCGTCGGCGAGGCTGCGCGTATCGGAAACGGTCAGTACCGCGATGCGCACGGGAACGAAGGGGCGGCTCTCGTCAATCCTGGCCATGGGCATCAACCTCCGATGTCACGCTTCGCGTCGCCGCGACAAACCAGTCGGGACGGCGGCTGCGAATATCGACAGCCGCGCGCTTGGCCACATTGCCGGTCTCGAACAGCCCGAAGCAGGTGGCGCCTGAACCGGACATCCTGGCAAAACCGGCTCCGGCCTTGTTGAGCACGGAAATGGCCTTGCCGATGGCGGGCTGGATTGCGCGCGCCGCAGGCTCGAGATCGTTGCGGGTGATCTCCAGCCAGTTGCGGATGCCGTGGAAGTCGAGGTTGCGCGGCAGCGGCGGCAGCCCCGCATTGTCGCGGCGGCCAAGCGCCTCGAACACGTCGGCCGTCGAGACGGCAGTGCCGGGATTGACGAGCACCAGACCCAGCGCCGGGAAACCCGGCACGAGCGTCAGCTCGTCGCCGATGCCGCGGGCTATCAGCGGTCTGGCTGCGAGGCACATCGGCACGTCGGCGCCGAGCGACAGGCCGATCCGCGCCAGTTCGGCATCGCCGACATCAAGTCCCCAGGTCTGGACCAGGGCGCGCAGCACAGCCGCCGCATCGCTCGACCCTCCGCCGACACCGGACGCGACCGGCAGGTTCTTTTCGAGCCTGATGGCGACAGCCGGTGCGTGCTGGGGACCGGCCTCGCGCCGCAGTGCATCGCGCGCTCTCACCACCAGATTATTGTCGTCGACCGGCACCGCGGAGGCGTATTTGCCGGACACGGAAAACCCATCGCTGTCGGCAAGCTCCGTTTCGATGCGATCGCCGAAGCGCGTGAACACAGCCAGGCTTTCGATCGTGTGATAGCCGTCGGCACGCTGGCCGGTGACGTGCAGCGCGAGATTTATCTTGCCGTGCGCATGCGACACCCGGATGCTGGCCTCGGCGTTCACTGGCTCGGCCGCGAGGGGGACGACGGTCAATCCTTGGCCAGACGGTATTCGCCGGTCTTCGGGTCCTTGACCAATGTTCCCATCGTACCGTTGGCGGCCTGCTTTTCGGTACGCCGCACCTTGGCGGTCACACGCTCGGCTTCCCTGACGAAGGAGCGGTAGCCGAAATAGGCGGCAATGCCGACGACGGCGAAGAAAATGATCTGCGGCATGTCAAACTCCTCCCTCGCAAGGCCGGCAAGGCGGCCGGTCGGGTCGGTTGATGATTTATGCTAGACGCTTTCACCGGCTTTTCAAAGCCCGAAGCGCGCCCACAGCGCGCGCTCTTCCGCCGCATCGATGACGCCGCTTGCCGCGGCGGCGGCGATATCGGGCGCCGAAAAGCTCGAGCCGAACAGGCCGAAGCGGCCGAACAGGCCGCGCGGCGCGGTGATCAGCTTGAGCTGGGTTTTCGGCCCGAAACGGCTCTTCAGCACGCTGCGCATGTCGCCGAGCGCATCGACCAGCCCGAGCTCCAGCCCCTTTTTGGCCGTCCAGAAAAGTCCGGTGAACAGGTCGGGATCGTCCTTGAGCTTGCTGCCGCGCCTGTCCTTGACGAGATCGATGAAGGTCTCGTGGACCTCGAGCTGCAGCGCCTTCAGGCGCTCGACGTCTTCCTTCTTTTCCGGCTTGAACGGGTCGAGTACCGCCTTGTTCTGGCCGGCGGTGTGGACGCGGCGCTCGACACCGATCTTCTTCAACAGCTCTGGAAAGCCGAACGAGGCCGACACCACGCCGATCGAGCCGACGATGGAGGACGGGTCGGCAAAGATCTCGTCGCCGGCGACCGCGATCATGTAGCCGCCCGAGGCCGCCACGTCCTCGACGAAAACCAGGACTTTCTTGTTCTTCTCGCTCGCCAGGTCGCGGATGCGCCTGCAGATCAGCCGCGACTGCACCGGTGAACCACCTGGCGAATTGATCGAGATGGCGACCGCCGGCGCGTCGAAGGAAAACAGCTTTTCGAGAAGGCCGGCGGTGGAAGCGAGCGACAGGCTCGGCCGGAACTGGCCGCCGCCGGGCATGATGGTGCCGTGCAGGCGGATGACCGGAATGGTGACGACGGCGGAGCGCCAGGATTTCGGCAGCAGGCGGTTGAAAAGGCGTTTCACGAGGGGGCGGTCTCCGGTCGATTTGCTTGAGGCATGTAGGAATTCGCCGGCCAACGGCAATGCCGTCACGCCGGCAATCAGAATGGATCAGTCTCCGAACAGCGACGCCAGCCCGTTATTGATCAGCTCTGCCCGTTCCGAGGGGCCATTGCCTGAATAGGCATGCAGCATCAGCGGCGGTCGGATCGACAGTTTGCCGCGTGCGCAGAGAATTGCCCGGACGACGATGCGGATCGCTGCCGCCTCGGGGCGAGGGTGGACGGCCAGCATCTCGGCGTCGCCGAAGCGGCCGGCAATGGCATCGAGGATGGCGCCGAGCTGTTCCGGCCTGGCGATGACGGCCAGCCCGCCGCCCGGCCTGACCACCGCGGCCGCGCTGCGGATCCAGCTGTCGAACAGCCCGTCCTCCGAGACGTGCGCGGCCTTTCTCAGCGGATCGGGCGTCGCGCGATCCTCGGCGGCATTGAACGGCGGGTTCATGATGACGAAATCGAAGCTGTTGTCCTCGAGGCCGGCGGCCGTTCGCGCCCGGCCCGACAGCGTGACATCGGCGACGAGCACCGAGGCGCGGTCGCTGAGATGCGCATTGCCGGGATGGGCAAGCGTGGTTGTGGCGAAGGCCGCCATTTCCGGGGAACGCTCGACAAGCACGGCCTCTGCAGCGGGGCAGCGCGACAGTACCGCCAGGCCGGCGGCACCGGCACCCGCGCCAAAGTCAGCAAGCCGCCCGGCGAACGAGGACGGCACGGCAGCCGCCAGCATCATCGCATCCATGCCGGCGCGGTGGCCCGCCTTTCTCGGCTGCACCAGCCAGAAGCGACCGCGATGGAAGGCGTCGACCGTATGAGCCGGCATGTCCGGGACAAGGGCAGCGGGCGACGCGGACATTATTTTTGGCGGATCTCGTTGGCGATGCCTGCATCCGTCAGGATGCGCCGCGCCGCATCGGCCTTGTCGGCGTCCACCATGACACGGCGGGGCAGGATGCCGATCGAGCCGTCGAGCACGCTCATGTTCTGGTCGGCGACGAAACAGCCGATGCCGGCATCGCGCATCAGCGATTCGACAAACGAAATGATGACGGCGTCGTTGGTGCGGATGAGCTCTATCATCGGATGAAACTCGCAGTTTGCGGCGTTGATGTAAACGTAGGCGTGATCATGTACCAGAGCCGGCGCGCCAATTCGCCTCTTGCCGCGCCGGTGGGTGACACCCTAGAGTCTGTCCAGGGACCATGTTGCCGTCGTGCATATCGAGGTTGGGAGTTTTGCCGTGGGTGTCGTTCTCAACATTGAAAACGGGAAGCGCGAAGCCGCCTCGATAAAGGACCTCATCGACCTGACCGCGGCCGACATGGGGCGCGTCAACAAATTGATCCTGTCGAAGGCCGGCTCCGATGTCGAGATGATTCCGGAGATAGCCAACCATCTGATCTCGTCGGGCGGCAAACGGCTGCGGCCGATGCTGACGCTCGCCGCGGCCCAGATGTTCGGCTATTCCGGCGACGGCCATGTCAAGCTCGCCACATCGGTCGAATTCATGCATACCGCGACACTTCTCCACGACGACGTCGTCGACGAAAGCGGCATGCGGCGCGGCAAGAAGACGGCGCGTATGATCTGGGGCAACCAGGCCAGTGTTCTGGTCGGTGATTTCCTGCTCGGCCAAGCCTTTCGCATGATGGTCGATGTCGGCTCGCTTGAAGCGCTCGATATCCTGTCGAGCGCGGCCTCGGTCATCGCCGAAGGCGAGGTGATGCAGCTCGCTGCCGCAAAAAACCTCGAGACCACCGAGGATGAGCATTTCGCGGTGATCAAGGCCAAGACCGCGGCGCTGTTTTCCGCCGCCGCCGAGGTCGGCCCCGTCATCGCTCAGGCGACGCGCAATGATCGTGCAGCACTCCGCTCCTACGGCATGAATCTCGGCCTTGCCTTCCAGCTGATCGATGACGCGCTGGATTACGGCGGCACCAGCAAGGACCTCGGCAAGAATGTCGGCGACGATTTCCGCGAGGGCAAGGTGACGCTGCCGGTGATCCTCGCCTATCGGCGCGGCACCAAGGCCGAGCGCAGCTTCTGGAAACGCGCCATCGAGGACAATGCCGCCGACGATGCCGGGCTGGAGAAGGCCATCGGCCTGATGCTCCGCCACGGCGCAATTGCCGACACCATCGGGCGCGCCCGCCATTTCGGCGAGATCGCCCGTGACGCGCTGGCGCCGCTCGAGGCGACGCCGCAGAAATCGGCGCTGATCGACGTCATCGATTTCTGCATCAGCCGGGTGAATTGAGAGGCATCGGCGCCCCGCGCTTGTTCTCATCGAGCCTTTGCCGGAAGAACCATTGCTGCCAGCAGGCTAACGACGATGCCCGCCGCCGCGAGCCAGAAGGCGACCTGGATGCCGTCGGCGACGGCAATTTTCAACGCATTGCCGGACAATTCGCCGATTTGGCTGTTCGCAATCGCAATCAGCACGGCCATGCCGATGGCGTTGCCGACATTGAGCGTCGTCGAAGCCATCCCCGAGGCGACGCCTTGCTGGTCATGGGCAACGCCGGAAGCGGCGGCAATCCACATTGCGGTCCAGACGATGCCTTGTCCGACGCCGGAGACGATCAGGCCGGGTACGAGGGACAGATAGCTGCTGTCGGCAGTCGCGCCTGATACCATCAATGCTGTGCCGACCGCGCCGACGATCATGCCGCCGACCAGGGTGCTGCGCGTCGAAAAGCGCGTTGCCAGACGCTCGCCGAGTTGCGTACCGGTGGCGATGGCGACCGACGGCACGAGAAAGGCGAGGCCCGTCTGCAAGGCAGTGAAGCCGTGCACGTTCTGCAGCAGCACGGTGAGGAAGTAGGGCAGCGCGCCGAAAGTGGCCATGTAGAGGAAGGTTATCGTCATGCCGGCGACAAGGCTGCGGTTGTGGAACAGGCGCAGCGGCATCAGCGGATCGGCGCTGTTGGCCTCGATCACGGTGAAGGCGATCAGGAAGAATGCCGCCAGTGCCGCGCTGACAATGATTGCGACAGAGCCCCAGCCATATTCAGGCCCCTGAACCAGTGTGAAGACAAGCAGCGTCGCGCCGGCGGTGACGGCCAGTGCGCCCGGCAGATCGAAGCTGCGTTGCTCGTGCCGCTTGCGATCGCGCGGGATGATGGCGAAAGCCGCGATGATGGCGATCCCGGCCAGCAGCACGTTGACGTAGAAGACCGACGGCCAGCCGAAGGCGCTGGTCAGAAACCCGCCGGCAAGCGAACCGAGCGTCAGGCCGCTGGCGCCCGCGCCGCCCCAGACGGCGAGCGCCCGGTTGCGTTCCGGCCCTTCGGCGAACAGGCGGTTGATCAGCGACAGCGTCGCCGGAAACAGGAACGCGGCGCCGATGCCTTGTACGGCGCGGGCCGCGATGATGATTTCCGGCGACCAGGCCAGGCCACCGACGAGAGACGAAAGCGCGTAGAGCCAGAGCGCGAAGATGAAGACGCGGCGCTGGCCGATCAGGTCGGCGGCCCGGCCGCCGAACAGCAGGAAGCCACCGGTGAACACGGTGTAGGCGCTGACCACCCACTGCAGGGTCTGGCCTGAAAATCCGAGGCCGGCGCCGATCTTCGGCAACGCCACGAAGACGATGTTGAGGTCGAGCGAGATGATGAGCTGCGCGAAGGCGAGCAGCGCCAGCGTTGCGCCATGTTTCGCCCTGCTTGCTCCCTGCGTTATCGCCCCGAGCGGCGCGCCTTGATCGAGTGAACTCATGTCGGACTCCTTGTCCACAATTATTTGATGATCGACAAAGAATTGAGATTTGCAATCCGAAGTCAAGCAGATTATTTGTTGATCGACAAAAATTGGAGACCGCCATGGCAGGCAGGCCAAGGCAATTCGACCGCGACCAGGCGCTGGAGAAAGCCCGCGACGCTTTCTGGAGACGCGGCTACGAGGGCACCTCGATGGCCGATCTCGTATCGGCGCTTGGTCTCGCATCGGCGCGCATCTATGCCGCCTTCGGCTCGAAGGAGGATCTGTTTCGCGAAGCGGTGGCACTTTACGAGGCCAATGAGGGCGGCTTCGCCACACGCGCACTGCAGGAAGAACCAAATGTCCGGCGCGTCATCGAGCGCATGCTTCGCGACGCCGTCGAAATCTATACGCGGCCGGGGCAGCCGCAGGGCTGCATGGTGGTGACGGCCGCGACCAATTGCGCCGTCGAAAATGACGCCGTGCTGCAATGGCTGGCGGAGCATCGGCTGGCGCGTACCGCATCGATCGTCGAGCGGTTGAAGCAAGCGGTGCGCGATGGCGAATTGAAGCCGGACGCCGACGCCGAGACGTTGGGGGATTATTACGCCACGCTGCTGCACGGCCTTTCGGTGCAGGCACGCGACGGCGTGCCGAAAAAGCGGCTGCACGATCTTGTCACCGTCGCCATGCAGGCGCTCGACGCAAGCCTTTCGCAAACCTCCTGAGCTCCGGGCCGTGGCGCCTCACTTGCCGGCTTGTTCGGTGGCCCTTCTGGGACTGACCTCCGGCGTCGGCGGGTCGGGTATTTCGGTGGCGACAGGCTTTGGTGGTTCCGGCTCCGTTGCCGGCGCTTCCGGGCCGGCCTTGCCGAGCGCAACCGAGATGCCGAACACCTTCCATTGTCGCTCGACCGGCGCGAACAGAAGCTCGAAATTGACCTGCATCGGCACCGAGGGGAAGAACCCGGCTATATGCAGCATGCCGTTCGGCTCGATCTGCGGCAGCAGCGTCAATTGCGGCTCCAGCACCGCGACGCCGCCGAGGTCGATGCCGTCATTGCGGTGGCTGGCGAAGATCTCGGCCAGTTTGGCCGCATTGTTGGCCTGGAAGCCCGGCGCGCCAAGATCGCGCAGCACCGTATAATTGCCGGTCTTGTTGGCCTGGTCGAGCGCCAGCAGCGCGGTGCGCACCAGGATCAGCACGCCGTTGCGGTCGATATTGGCCGGCTTCGGCGCTTGCGGCTTGGCGGATTTCTGGGTTTTCGACGTTTGCGCCAGGGCATGCTGGACAGGCTGCGGAACCGCTGTCGTCAGCACCAAGGCTGCCAGCAACATTCTGCCCGCCGATCGCACCGATCCTGGCAACTTTGCGGTCATGCCGGCTGCATCAGTTCAGCGTCCATGATGCGCCGACGCTGACACCGACGTCGCCGCGGTTCGTCGAGGCCGATACGGCGGCGTTGAGGCGTAAATCCAGGCTTGGGCTATAGCCGAGGCCGAGCGCCAGGCCCGACTGGCCCTTGAAATGGCCAAAGCCGCCGGCCAGCGACAATTTGCCGGGCCTGTCGTCGTAACGCAGTCCCGCCGTCGCCAGGGCAAGCGCCGTTCCGGCGCGGGCCTCCGAGCGGTTTTCGCTGACCTGCTCGCCAAGATCCTGCAAGCCGCCCTCCAGCGCGCCGACGCGGGCATCGAGTGCGGAGATTTGGGTCGTGTGCACGGCGACGGTGCTGATCGTGTTGCTGACCTGCTGCGTGGTGAAGGGAGAACTGGCGAGATTGCCATTCGCATCGGTGGTCACCAACGACGTGTCGCCGCTCTGAGCGGCGAGACTTGCTGCCGAAGTGACGCCTGCGAGCGTATACGTCGAGGTGGTGCTGCCGATCGCCACCTGGCCGGCCCTCGTGGTCGTCACGCCGGTGCCGATGGCGATCGCATCGTCTTGTCCAGCAACCGCTCCCTTGCCGATCGATATGCTGCGGTTCGCAGTGATGCCGCTTCCCGCGCCGTTGCCGATCGCGACGTTGTCATCGCCATTGACGCCCTGCCCGGCCTGCGTGCCGAAAGCGGCATTGTTGTCGCCCTGCACGACAGCGCCGGCATGGCTGCCAAAAGCGGAATTGCCATTGCCGACGAGTGCCTGTCCGAATGCTTGACCGGCTCCGGCACCGACTCCGACTGCCGTGTTGGCATCACCATGCACATCTGTGCCCGCGCCGACGCCGAAAGCCGAATTCAAGTCTCCGACGATGTGGGAGCCCGCTCCCACGACATACTGTGCCCCAGGAATACCGGAACCGACGGCCGTGTTGCCGTTGCCATTTGGGTTGTAACCAGCGTTCTCACCTACGGCGGTGTTGTTGTTGCCTGGCGTAAAGCCACCGACAACCGCTCCCGCGCTTTCGCCAATGGCCGTTGAATTGTTGCCGTTGGCTTGGGCGCCGGCGCCACAAGCCAATGAGTCGGTGCCGCCCGCGGTCGCGCCGCTGCCGCCACCCAACACGACGCAAGTGTTCCCTGCCGCGGCGGGTGCGATGGCCATCGTCGATGCGCAAGCGAAAAGCAAGGCGCCGCCGGCAAGCAGATCGACGGATCGGCGCGTTTTCCGCCCGGCTTCGGCCCGGATCGGGCTTGTTGCTGCACTCATTCCATGTCCCCCTTTTACTGCGCTCATGTCGTTCGATTGGATGATGATTGGGCGGGGCGCCGTCGGACAGTCGGCAAATGCCTACAACCCACGGAATTCTCCCTGTTTTTGCGGCGTTTCCGGTGCCTGCTGTTGCAATTCAGCAACACAGGAACTGGTCAGTTGCCGAAATCACGAAAACGGTCGCGCGCTCGTCAGCAGCGCCACGAGCTGGCTTTGGCGACTGGTGCCGGTTTTTCGGAAGATTCGCTCGAGATAGGTGCGGGCCGATTTAACGGCGATGCCGATTTCGAGGGCGGCTTCCTGTACGGAACGGCCGGAGGCAAGCACGACGGCGAGCCGGGCTTCCGCCGGCGTCAAGTCGAACAGGCCCGAAAGGATACCGGGCGACGGCACCGTCGCGCTGATGCTGACGGCAGTTGCCGCGACAAGGATATCCGCGCCCGAAAAGATGTCATGTGCGGCGCGGCGCAAAGGCAAAAGGTGAACGATCAGAGCCGGCCGCCCCTTCCTGGCCGGAACGGGAATGGACCGCACGACGCGGTTGTCCTGGTTGTGCGCAACGGCCTGCTGGAAAAGCGCGTTTGCCGGTCCATCGGCAAGTGCCATGCCGCCATGGGCCAAGGCAACGAACACGTCCGCCATGTTTTCCAGAAGGCGGTTGGCTGTCAGCACGCGGCCCGATCCGCTCATGACTGCCGCAGGCAGCCCGATTTCGCTCAGAATGGACACGGCGGTCCTGGCCCGCTCCAGACCGAGCCGTCCGGCGACAAGGCCGGCCCGCGCCAGATGCGGACGGAGCCCGTTCAGCAGGTCGATCGCCGCCTGATCGTATTTGCCGTCCTTCAGCCAGCGCTGGAAGACGAACAGGACAAGCTCCCCGCTCGGCATGGGAATCGACGTGCAGACGGGCGATCCGACGCCGAAATTTCTTGCCCACGCATAGATCGGGTCCCGCTCGATCTCCTCTCCCGTCATGAAGTCGTCGACCCGCACGAAGCTTGCCGGCTGAGTGCTGCACATGCGCTGCACGCTCTCGGAAAATTTCCAATCTGCCATGAAAGCGTCGATCAAGGGCTCGGCCTGCGCCTCGCCGATGGCGCGAAGCGGGGAATGATCGCTGATCATGAAAATCGAGCCGCTTGCCGAGCGCGTGATCGCACTGGTCGCTTCCAACGCTCCCGGCCACAGCTCGGCGGCGAACGCTGCTTCGTAGATACGATCAACGATGGCGAAGGCTTCTTCGTCGCGCGGCACTTCCAGCATCGGCGCCCCCATGGCTGGCGAAGCAAGAATTGAAATCTCATCCTGCCACGCAAAGTTGCATGGCGGAAGCTTTCAACCGTTGGCGCTTATGGATCGCTTACGGCGTCGGGAAATAGCACCGCACAGGCAGCGCCAAAGCGGACGCCACGCGGTCAAGGGTCGCAGTTCAGGCCCTTTCGGCATGGTTTATTAATTGCTTGACCGATTGTGAATTCGGGCCGGGTTGAAGCACGACCCCAAAAAGGCCATGCTTTACCTGTAAGGATCGAGTCTACGGCGATCCCGCTGACGCGGAGATGGCGTTTGGCTGAAAGGGATATGATGCGGCAAGGATATGCGCGCTGGCTGACGGGGCTGGCAATCGCGACGGGCATGGCGATCTCGGCTTTACCGGCGCATGCCAAACAGACCGCCGAGCCGGTCAGGATCACATCCTTCTCGGGGGCCTATCTCGCCGCCAGGATTGCCGACGGCGACAACGACCTCGACAGCGCCATTTCCTATTACAAGCAGGCGCTTGCCTTCGATCCGAACGATACGGGACTGCAGCAGAGCCTGATGCTGTCGCTGATCGCGCAGGGGCGCTTCGACGAATCCCTGGTCTATGCCGACAAGCTCAAGGCGGTTCCCGATGTCGAGCGCTTCTCGCGCCTGGCGCTGGCCATCGATTCCTTCCACAAGAAGGATTTCTCCAAGGCCGAATACTGGCTCAAGCTGTCGCTCGAATCCGATCTCGACCGGCTGATCTCCGGCGTCATGACCGGCTGGGCCAAGCAGGGTGCGGGTGACGCCGGCGAGGCCATGGCTTCCATCGACAAGCTGCAAGGCCCCGACTGGTTCAGCCTGTTCAAGTCCTTCCACCGTGCCTTGATTGCCGACGCCTCCGGCCTGCCCGACAGGGCGGATGCGCTCTACACCGCCATCGTGCAGGACACGGCCGCCGGCGGTGCGGCCCCCGAAACATGGATGCGCAACGCGCAGGCCTACGCCTCTTTCCTCGCCCGCAAAGGCGACAAGGCCAAGGCGCTGTCGGTGCTCGACAAGGCCGAGGCGTTCGCCCCCGGCAAGGTCGAGATTGCGGCGCTTCGCGACAAGATCAACAAGGGCGAAAAGATCGAGCCCTTCGTTGCCGGTCCGTCGGACGGCGCCTCGGAAATCCTGCTCGATCTCGCCACCGCGCTCAACCGCGGCGGCGGCGAGCCGTTCGTGCGGCTTTATCTGCAATATGCCCTGGCGCTGCGGCCCGACAACGACGCGGCGCTCGTTCAGCTTGCCGCCGTTGCCGAGCAGTTGAAAGACGGCGAGGGCGCCATCGCGCTCTATCGCCGCATTCCCGCTGGCTCGCCGCTGAAGGAGCTTTCGGACCTGCAGCTTGGCCTCAACCTTGCCGATCTCGACCGCAACGACGAGGCGATCGCTCACCTCAAGGCCATCGTCGATGCGCATCCAGACGACATGCGCGCCTATCTGGCGCTCGGCGGCGTCTATTCCTCGAAGGAGGATTTCCGCTCCGCCGCCAATCTTTACGACAAGGCAGTCGAGGTGCTGAAGACGCCGACCGCCGCCAACTGGAACATTTTCTACCAGCGCGGCATCGCCTATGAGCGACTGAAGGAATGGCCGAAGGCCGAGCCGAATTTCCGCAAGGCGCTGGAGCTCTACCCCGACCAGCCGCAGGTTCTGAACTATCTCGGCTATTCCTGGGTCGACAAGAACATGAACCTCAAGGAAGGCCTCGCGATGATCCAGAAGGCCGTCGACCTGAGGCCGAGCGACGGCTACATCGTCGATTCGCTGGGCTGGGCCTATTACCGCCTTGGCCAGTTCGACGATGCGGTGCGCGAAATGGAACGCGCCGTTTCGTTGAAGCCGGAGGATCCGGTGCTCAACGATCACCTCGGCGACGTCTACTGGCGCGTCGGCCGCAAGCTGGAAGCCACCTTCCAGTGGAACCAGGCCCGCGACCTGAAGCCGGACCCGGACGTGCTTGCCGCCTTGCAGCAGAAATTGATGAAGGGCCTGCCGCCGATCGAATCCAACACGGCGCAGGAAACCCCGAACGTAAAGCCCGTGCCGGGGCCCGCGCCGAAGGGGTGACCCTTCTTTCCTTCTCCCCTTGTGGGAGAAGGTGGATTGGCGCGCAGCGCCAAGACGGTTGAGGGGTGCTGGACGGAGCACTGTTGATGCCAAGCTGGAACACCCCTCATCCGACCGAGCTTCGCTCGGCCACCTTCTCCCACAAGGGGAGAAGGGAACACCTTCAAAGGCCTGACCCCCCGCTGCCTTGACGCTTGCTGGCCAGGCATCTAGGACGTGCCGGCATCCCGCCGGAGGCCGCCGTGACCGTTGATATCCCTGCCCACATGCATCCCAGCCGCTCGTTCCAGGGGCTGATCCTGACCTTGCATAATTATTGGGCGGACTATGGCTGCGTCGTCCTCCAGCCTTACGACATGGAAGTCGGCGCCGGCACATTCCATCCGGCAACGACATTGCGCGCGCTCGGCCCAAAACGCTGGAACGCGGCCTATGTCCAGCCCTCGCGCCGCCCCAAGGACGGCCGCTATGGCGAGAACCCGAACCGGCTGCAGCACTATTACCAATACCAGGTGATCCTGAAGCCCAATCCGCCCAATCTGCAGGAGCTTTACCTCGGCTCGCTGGCCGCGATCGGCATCGATCCGCTGCTGCATGACATCCGCTTCGTCGAGGACGACTGGGAAAGCCCGACGCTGGGCGCCTGGGGGCTGGGCTGGGAGTGCTGGTGCGACGGCATGGAGGTGTCGCAGTTCACCTATTTCCAGCAGGTCTGCGGCATCGAATGCGCCCCGGTGGCGGGCGAGCTCACTTACGGGCTGGAACGGCTGGCCATGTATGTGCAGGGCGTCGACAATGTCTACGACCTCAACTTCAACGGCCGCGAAGGCGCCGACAAGGTGACCTATGGCGACGTCTTCCTGCAGGCCGAGCAGGAATATTCGCGCCACAATTTCGAATTTGCCAACACCGCGATGTTGCTGCGCCATTTCGAAGACGCCGAAGCCGAGTGCAAGGCGTTGCTACAAGCCGGCGCGCCCATCTTCCCCCTTGAGGGGGAGCCCGCGAAGCGGGCAGAGGGGGTCGCCTCAGAAGGCACCGCAGGTCAGGCGTCGAGCACTGCACGAGCGACCCCTCCCGGCCAGACCTTGTCTGGTCCCCTCAAGGGGGAGGGATTCCACCGCATGGTCTTCCCAGCCTACGACCAGTGCATCAAGGCCAGCCACGTCTTCAACCTGCTCGACGCACGCGGCGTCATTTCGGTCACCGAGCGCCAGAGTTACATCTTGCGGGTGCGCAATCTGGCCAAAGCCTGCGGCGAGGCGTTTCTGCTGACGCAGGCGGGCGGAATGGCGGCTTAGCTCCAGGCGATTTCGACAGGGGCGCTGATTGGCAACGTGCCTTGGCCGCTTGCACCGGCCATTGTCCGCAGCGCTTGCCTGACGCCGGGCATCGAGAACGTGCCATGCACCTGCGCTGTAAAACAGGCGCTGAGCGCAAGGATTTGCAGGAATGTCGATGCCGTTTTCATGCTCGTTCAGCCAATAGCTCTCTGCCTGAGCGTTGGTCGCTTCAGCGCTGCGTTCGGTTCATGGAAATCTTTGATCCAAGGACGGGCGGACCGGCGCGTGTCCGACAGGAGGCTGAATTTTTTCGGAAATCGCCGTGGGACGCCTTGATCGTGCTGGCCCGATCTTGCTGGGAAGGGTGACAGCAGCCGACCGAGTTGCTATGCCCCGCTTACCTTCGCCTCGATGGGGGAGGACGCCGCGAAGCGGCGGCTGTTTTTTGTCGCGTGAGCTCTTTCAATGCCTGACCTGCTTCTAGAACTTCGTTCCGAAGAAATCCCCGCTCGCATGCAGCGCAAGGCGGCCGGCGACCTGAAGAAGCTTTTGACCGACGGTCTGGTCGAAGCCGGGCTGACCTATGAGGCGGCGCGCGAATATTGGACGCCGCGCCGGTTGACGCTCGACATTCGCGGCCTGACCGCCCGCTCGAAGGACATCAGCGAGGAGATCAAGGGGCCCTCGACCAAGGCGACCGAGCCGGCCGTGCAAGGTTTTCTGCGCAAGGCCGGCCTTGCCTCGATTGCCGAGGCGCATGTTCATTCCGATCCGAAGAAGGGCGACTTCTACGTCGCCCATATTTCCAGGCCGGGCAGGGCGGCGGAGCAGATCATCGCCGAGCTGGTGCCGGGCATCATCCGCAACTTCCCCTGGCCGAAATCGATGCGCTGGGGGCCGGCTTCGGCCAAGCCCGGCTCGCTGCGCTGGGTGCGGCCGCTGCAATCGATCCTGTGCACCTTCGGCCCCGAAACCGAGGAGCCGGTGGTCGTCGATTTCGAGATCGACGGCATCCGCTCAGGCAATATCACTTACGGCCACCGTTTCCATGCGCCTGGCGCCATCACGGTGCGCCGCTTCGACGATTATGTAGCCAAGCTTGAGGCGGCCAAGGTCGTGCTCGATGCCGACAGGCGCAAGGAGATCATTCTTGCCGATGCCAGGAACCTTGCCTTCGCCAGCGGGCTCGACCTCGTCGAGGACGAGGGGCTGCTGGAGGAAGTGTCGGGCCTAGTCGAATGGCCTGTCGTGCTGATGGGCGAATTCGAGCAGGATTTTCTGGGCATTCCGGCCGAGGTGATCAGGCTCACCATCCGCGCTAACCAGAAGTGCTTCGTGACGACGCGCCAAATCTCCCCCCTCGAGGGGGAGATGTCGCCGAAGGCGACAGAGGGGGTCGCCTCGCGTGGATCGGCGGCATCCCCTGTCCGCGACAGGGAGTCGCGTCAGGTCGTGCCGACCCCCTCTGGCCTACCGGCCATCTCCCCCTCAAGGGGGGAGATCAGCCAATCGCCGCTCTCCAATCGTTTCATCCTGACCGCCAATATCGAGGCCAAGGATGGCGGCAAGGAGATCGCCCACGGCAACGGCAAGGTGGTGCGTGCCCGCCTGTCCGACGCGCTCTATTTCTGGAAGACCGACCAGGGCGACCTGCCGGATCTCGACCAGCTGCAGGCATCGGCGCAAAAGTTCGGACTCGATCTAAACAAACCGCTCGACCAGCGCATGGCCCGCCTCGACCACCTCGGCGTCACCTTCCACGCCAAGCTCGGCACGCAAGGCGAGCGGGTGGAGCGGATCGCCAGGCTGGCGGAAGAACTGGCACCAATCGTGGCGCAGTCGATCTCCCCCCTTGAGGGGGAGATGGCCGGCAGGCCAGAGGGGGTCGCCTCGCGTGAAGCGCCGGCATCCTCTGTCCGCGATAGGGCGTCGCGTCAGGACGTGCCGACCCCCTCTGTCGCCTTCGGCGACATCTCCCCCTCGAGGGGGGAGATTACCGCGCTGGCGCGCCGCGCCGCCGTCCTCGCCAAGGCCGACCTCACCACCGAAGTGGTTGGCGAGTTCCCGGAACTGCAAGGCGCCATGGGCCGCAAATACGCGCTGCTGCAGGGCGAGCATCCATCGGTCGCCGCCGCCATCGAGGAGCACTACAAGCCGCAGGGCCCGTCCGATCGCGTGCCGACCGATCCGGTGTCGATCGCGGTCGCGCTCGCAGACAAGCTCGACACGCTGGTCGGGTTTTGGGCCATTGATGAAAAGCCGACCGGATCGAAGGACCCCTACGCGCTGAGAAGGGCGGCGCTGGGGGTAACGAGGATACTGATTGAGAACGGGATTAGGTTGTCCCTGAAATCTGTGGCCAATATCGCGTCCGAGGATATTGCAGATCACATACGCGATCCCAAACTCGACCGACAGTTCGAAATTGCTGCGGAGCTAGAGCAGCAACTCGGGGGAGATTCGCTTACCGATCTCGTTATCGAACGCGATTCCGCAATCTCAAACAACACCTTTGAGCGTTCCGGAGAAAGGCAGCAGCAAGAGATCAACAACCTCCTGTCCTTCTTCCACGATCGCCTAAAAGTCTATCTCCGCGATCAGGGCGCGCGGCATGACCTGATCGACGCCGTACTCGCGGCGGGTTCGCGCCCAATCTCCCCCCTTGAGGGGGAGATGTCGGCGCAGCCGACAGAGGGGGGCGCTGTCCCGCCGGCGTCTCATTCTGTCGCGCCCCCCTCTGCCCTGCCGGGCATCTCCCCCTCAAGGGGGGAGATTGGCCAATCACAAAATGACGACCTGCTTCAAATCGTCCGCCGGGTCGAAGCCCTCGGCTCCTTCCTCGACAGCGAGGACGGCAGGAACCTGCTTGCCGGCACCAAGCGCGCGGCCAACATCGTGGCTGCCGAGGAGAAGAAGGCGACGGCGATTGCAAGCAGCGTTGAGCCGGCTCTGTTCCGGGAGGACGCCGAAAAAACCTTGTTCGCGGCGGTGAATCAGGCCGAGAGGCAAGCCGGCGAAGCAATTCAAAACGAAGACTTTTCCGCCGCCATGCTGGCGCTTAGTGTGTTGCGCGAGCCGGTTGATTCATTCTTTGAGAAAGTCCTGGTAAACGATGAGGACCAGGCGGTGCGCGCCAATCGCCTGGCATTGCTCGCCCGAATCCGGGCGGCGACCGACCGGGTCGCGGATTTCTCCAAGATAGCCGGCTGACGTCCGCGAAGAAATCTTCGCTTATGCTTCAGGCGCTATTTCGGCTGGTCGGGAGCTGCTAGCGTCGCAGGCTGCGGCGCTGCGGGCTCAGGGATTTTGCTGGCGACCTTTGGGTCGGCTTTGCTGTCCGCGGCGGGCGCGGCAGCGGTGGCCGGCGCGGCTTTGGGCGCTGGCGTTGCAAAGGCGTCGCCGACGATACCGCCGCGAATGATCATCGGGCTTCCGGTGAAGCCATGGTTCGGCTGGCTCGGGATTGCCGCGACCTTTTCATCGGTGACGTTTTCATTGACGTCAGGCAACTTCTCGCCGAGCGCGACGATCGACGGTGTTTTCGCCCGCTCGAGCGCGCCGGCACTTACCACCGAAGGCGTCGCCGTCGTTTGCCCGAGAAAAACCAGCGACGAGGCCTGTGCCGTGCCGGCCATAAACGCCAAACCAAGCGCTCCAAGGATACGCATCGAAAGCATGATAATTCCCCTTGCCCAACAAGACGGCACCCTAGCCAAGGGCAGTTGATGCCGGCTTGCGGGGAAACATAGAATTTTAGCGATTTGCGATTCGCCAATGCCTGGGCTTGCTCGCCCGGCGTCAGCGTATTAGGCACCCGCATCCGTGAGGTGACGACAGTGGCTGAAATTCGTGCCGTCGGCGAGGCGATGGAAAGGGCGTTGGCGCTGCTCGAGAGCGGCGATGTCGTCGCCATCCCGACCGAGACCGTTTATGGGCTGGCCGGCGACGCGACCAATGGCGTTGCCGTGGCTCGTATCTTCGAAGCCAAGGGCCGACCTCGCTTCAACCCGCTGATCGCCCATATAGCCGATCCGGCGATGGCCGAGCGCATCGCGCTGTTCGACCCGCTGTCGGAAAGATTGGCGCAGGCATTCTGGCCGGGGCCGCTGACGTTGGTGCTGCCGCAACGGCCCGGCAACGGCATTCATCCGCTGGTCACCGCCGGCCTGGAAACGATCGCGCTGCGCATGCCGAAAGGCTTTGGCGGCGAGCTGATCGCCAGGTTCGGCCGCGCGCTGGCGGCGCCCAGCGCCAATTCCTCGGGCAGGATCAGCGCCACGACGGCCGAAGCCGTGGCCGCCGATCTCGGTCCCCGGATCAAGCTTGTGGTCGATGGCGGCGCGACGCCGGTCGGGCTGGAATCGACCATCGTCAAGGTCGAAGCTGGAAAGCTGCGGCTGCTGCGGCCGGGCGGCATTGCCGCCGAAGAGATCGAAGCAGTGGCCGGGACAAAGTTGCTGCGCGGCGCTTCGGGCATCGAGGCGCCCGGCATGCTCGCCTCGCACTATGCGCCGGGTGCGGCGGTGCGGCTCAATGCTGCGGAGGTCGCACCGGGCGAAGCCTTGCTGGCCTTCGGCCGCCGCCGTGCCGAAGGCTGGCGCGATGCAGCCGCCCTGCGCAACTTGTCGGAGACCGGCGACCTGCGCGAGGCGGCAAGCAATCTCTTCGCCCATCTGCAGGATCTCGATGGCAGTGGCGCCAAAACCATCGCCGTCGAACCGATCCCGTTCGACGGGCTGGGCGAGGCGATCAACGACCGGCTTTCGCGCGCCGCCGCCCCGCGTGACAAGATCGCCCCGCGTGACAAGATGGATTGAGCACCATAGTTTCCACCCATGAACGACATTTCCCCAGGTCTCGACCCCGCCGTCGTCGCGCGCTTTGCGACAATCGTCGGCGATAAATATGCGCTGCGCGACCAGCAGGACATCGCGCCTTACCTAGCCGAGCGGCGCGGACTTTGGCATGGCAGGACGGCTCTGGTGCTGAGGCCGGGGAGCGTCGAGGAGGTCAGCCGCATCATGCGGCTGGCGACCGAAACCGGCACGCCCATCGTGCCGCAAAGCGGCAACACCGGGCTGGTCGGCGCCCAGGTGCCGGACGCATCCGGCCGCGAGATCGTGCTGTCGCTGTCGCGGCTGAACCGCATCCGCGAGATCGATACGCTGTCCAACACGGTGACGGTCGAAACCGGCGTCATCCTGCAGACGCTGCAGGAAGCGGCCGATGCCGCCGACCGGCTGTTTCCGCTGTCGCTTGCCGCGCAAGGCTCCTGCCAGATCGGCGGCAATCTCTCGTCCAACGCCGGCGGCACCGGCGTGCTTGCCTACGGCAATGCGCGCGAGCTCTGCCTCGGCGTCGAAGTGGTGCTGCCGACCGGTGAAGTGTTCGACGATCTGCGCAAGCTGAAAAAAGACAATACCGGCTACGATCTGAAGAACCTGTTCGTCGGCGCCGAGGGTACGCTCGGCATCATTACCGCCGCCGTGCTCAAGCTGTTCCCCAAGCCCAAGGGGCGCGAGGTGGCGTTTGCCGGCCTGTCATCGCCGGCGGCGGCATTGTCGCTGTTCAGCCTGGCGATGGACCGTGCAGGGGCAGCGCTCACCGCCTTCGAGCTGATCGGCCAGAGGCCCTACGACTTCACGCTTGCCCACGCGCAAGGCGTGGTGCGGCCGCTTGCCGGCGATTGGCCGTGGTATGTGCTGATGCAGATCTCGTCGGGCCGTTCGGCCGACGATGCCAGGGCGCTGATCGAGGAGGTGCTGGAGGCAGGCCTCGAGCAAGGCATCGTCGGCGATGCGGTGATCGCGGCAAGCATGGCCCAGGGCGATGCGTTCTGGAATTTCCGCGAGGTGCTGCCCGAGGCGCAAAAGCCGGAAGGTGCCTCGATCAAGCACGACATCTCGGTGCCGGTGGCGTCAATCCCGCCCTTCATCGAAAAGGCCGCCGGCGCCGTGCAATCGGTCAGTCCCGGCGCGCGCGTCGTCTGCTTCGGCCACATGGGCGACGGCAATCTGCACTACAATATCTCCCGGCCGGTCGACGGCGATGACGAGGCGTTTCTCGGCCTTTACCACGTCATGAACAAGGCCGTGCACGACGTCGTGCGCTCGTTTCATGGCTCGATCTCGGCCGAGCACGGCATCGGCCAGTTGAAGCGGGACGAATTGATCGCGACGGCGCCGCCGATGGCGATCGAGCTGATGCGCAGGGTGAAGGCCGCCTTCGATCCGGCCGGCATCATGAATCCGGGTAAGGTTATCTGATCCTTTCGCCGGCCTGCGCCGGTTGGCATTCCGATAACCATCCGCCCCGGATCAGCAAAATTTAACCGACTTTCTTAAGCGCGAGGATAAGAAGCCCGCGCTAATGTTTCTCCACAAACGAGGCTGGGAAAACCGGCCCGGAGAACCGGAAACACCGGCTCTCAGGAGAAACAGGAAAGGCACGATATGAACACTGGACTGAAGCCAGTCTGGGCCGGCCGCAATATGCGCCTCGACCCATTCCGCCTGCCGCAAGTGGTGAGCTACGCCACCCGCGACGACTATGGCGACGTTACCTTCACCATCGACCAGCGCGGCGCGGTTATCCGCCGCACGCTGGAGATGAGCGGCGTGCCGGCGATCATCGCTCTGCCCGCCAACGCGTTTCGCGGCGTCGCCGCCCGCGCGATGGAGGATCCGGATGGCAATGTCACAGTGACGCTTGAGCTTCTGCACAATGACCCGATGCTGTCGGTGCCGCTGCTGGTCGCCGACGATCTCGACGACGTCGCCGCCGACTGGCGCGCCTGGGCCGACGCCTACCGCCTGCCGATGCTGCTGATCGAGGCCGACGGCATTGCCCGCACGCTGGAAGAATCGCTCGGCGCCGCCATCAAGGCGCTGCCGGCGCAGGACCGCCGCAAGGGTCGCGTCTCGACCATGCGCCGCCCGCGCTTCCTCGCCCGCCGCCGCGCCGGCGACCTCGGCCTCAGGCTGGTCATCGGCGGCGAGGAGCTCATTTCGCGGGAGTAGATTGAAATCAGCTTGCAAGTTGGCGCTGCCCCTCATCCGGCTGCCGCCACCTTCTCCCCGTATAGTGACGGGGAGAAGGGACACTGGCCGCAATTTCGGCACTCTTTCTGCAAACGCTTGAGATTGGCGAAATCCGTTGCGAAGGCGTGCTTCTCCCCGTCGCTATACGGGGAGAAGTGCCCGGCAGGGCGATGAGGGGCGGCATAAGCAGTTGGAGAAAGGTCGATTCCGCAGCTGCCGAATCGATACCGCTGGCTCTTAAACCAGCGGCTTCAGCGCCACCCAGACCGCGCCGCCGATCAGGCCGAGGAAGATCAGCCAGCCGACCTGGTTGTTCGATCTGAACAGCCTCAGGCACTGGTCCGGATCGTCGATGTCGAGCACGCCGATCTGCCGCGCCAGATGCGCGCCGGCGGCGATCAGCCCGGCAAGTGCAGGCACCGGTGCCTGTGCCGAGGCAAAGGCGATGGCGAAGCAGACCAGCGCTCCGCCATAAAGCCCGGCCAGCCAGGCCTTGGTATTGTCGCCGAACAGGCGCGCCGTCGAGCGCACGCCGACGATGGCGTCGTCTTCCTTGTCCTGATGCGCATAGATCGTGTCATAGCCGATCACCCACAGGATCGAGCCGATATAGAGCATGATTGCCGGCCCATCGAGATCGCCGAACTCGACCGCCCATCCCATCAGCGCTCCCCAGGAAAAGGCAAGGCCGAGAACGAGTTGCGGCCAGTTGGTGTACCGCTTCATGAACGGGTAGACGGCGACGATGACCAGCGAGCCGATGCCGAGCAAGATGGCGAAGCTGTTGAACTGCAAAAGCACGGCAAGGCCGACCAGTGCCTGCACGACAACAAACATCCAGGCCTGCCGGCGCGTGACCTTGCCGGCCGGCAGCGGCCGCGAGCGCGTGCGTTCCACCTGGTTGTCGATGTCCTCGTCGACCAAATCATTGTAGGTGCAGCCGGCGCCGCGCATGGCGAACGCGCCAAGAAAAAACAGCAGCAGATACCACGGCGACGGCAGCAGAGAGAGAAGCGGGTCCGTCGGACGCGGATAGGCGCTCGCGGCAAGCGCAGCCGACCACCAGCATGGCCACAGCAGCAATTGCCAGCCGATCGGCCGGTCCCACCGGGCAAGCTGCGCATAGGGCCACAACCGCCGCGGCAGCACGCGATAGACCCAGTGGCCGCTCGGCGCATCGGCGACGCGGCCCTGGGCCGCTTTCGACTGGACGGTTTCCATTTTGCTGGAGTGGCAGCAGAGGCGAATGCCGTCAAGCGTCAAGCAGCCCCCGCACGCTCGCCACGCGCAATCGGCGCTTCGGCAGCCAAATGTCTTGACCCGTCGCGCGCGGCGCAATAGCGCAGTCCTGGTCGTGAAATGGCAAGGAATCTGGGCATGCGTGTTTTGCTGATCGGCTCCGGCGGACGAGAGCATGCGCTTGCTTGGAAGATCGCGGCGTCGCCGCTGCTGACCAAACTCTACGCGGTGCCCGGCAATCCGGGCATCGGCCGCGAAGCCGAGCTGGTGAGGCTCGATATTGCGGATCACACGGCGGTGGCCCGGTTTTGCCTCGAGAATGAAATAGGCCTCGTCGTGGTCGGGCCGGAAGGGCCGCTGGTCGCCGGCATTGCCGACGACCTGCGCGCCGAGGGCATCCGCGTCTTCGGACCGTCAAAGGCAGCGGCACGGCTGGAAGGCTCGAAAGGTTTCACCAAGGACCTCTGCGCCAAATACGGCATCCCGACGGCCGCCTATGGCCGCTTTGGCGATCTGGCTTCGGCCAGGGCCTATGTCGAGAAGACGGGTGCGCCGATCGTCATCAAGGCCGACGGCCTCGCTGCCGGCAAGGGCGTCACCGTCGCCATGACGCTTGACGAGGCGCTGGCCGCGCTCGACGCCTGTTTTGACGGCTCCTTCGGCCAGGCCGGCGCGGAAGTGGTGGTCGAGGAGTTTCTCGTCGGTGAAGAAGCAAGTTTCTTCTGCCTGTGCGACGGCACCACCGCGCTGCCCTTCGGCACCGCGCAGGACCATAAGCGCCTCAGTGACGGCGACACCGGCCCGAACACCGGCGGCATGGGCGCCTATTCGCCGGCCCCGGTGATGACGCCGGAGATGATCGACCGGACCATGCGCGAGATCGTCGCGCCTACCATGCGCGGCATGGCTGAAACAGGCGCGCCGTTTTCCGGCGTGCTGTTTGCCGGGCTGATGATCACTGACAAGGGGCCGAAGCTGATCGAATACAACACCCGTTTCGGCGACCCGGAATGCCAGGTGCTGATGATGCGGCTGAAGGACGATCTGCTCGTCCTGCTCAACGCAGCCGCCGACGGCCAGCTGGCGCACACCTCGGTGCGCTGGCGCGACGAGGCGGCGCTCACCGTGGTGATGGCAGCCAGGGGCTATCCCGGCACGCCGGAAAAGGGCTCGGTCATCCGCGGCGTCGAGGCGGCGGCGGGTGAGGGCGTCGAGATATTTCATGCCGGCACCGCCATAAACGGCGGCGCACTCGTCGCCAATGGCGGTCGCGTGCTCAACATCACGGCGACCGGCCGCACGGTCGGCGAGGCGCAGAAGAAGGCTTACGCCGCGCTCGACCGGATCGACTGGCCGCAAGGCTTTTGCCGCCGCGACATTGGCTGGCTGGCGGTGGCGCGCGAGCAGGCGAACTGATGCTCGGGCGGCCTTCGGTCTCAGCGCAAGCCGTGGTCGAATTCGGTCGAGACGCTGCTGACCGCATCGGCGGTGGAGACAAATCCTGGCACCGATGCCGCACGCTTTTCGTTTCGCGTCCAGGCGACATATTCGGCAATCCCGCGCAGAAGGCCCGGCACCGCCTTCGCCGCAGGTATTTGAAAGCCGCTGCTGAACCTGGCCAGGCGAGCCCTGAATACCGCGACCATCTCCTCGAAGCTTGCTGGCGTCACGCTAGCGTAAGTGATGGTGCCGCCGGCGAGCCCGGCTTCGCGTGAGAGCGGCACCGGTATGGAGGCGAGGTAATCCGGCTGCACGTCGATCAGGCCGCCGAACGGCCACTGCGCGCGCAATTCCGTGGCGTTCATCGGCGCGACGCTGACGTCGATATCGTTGGGTGTGCCCGCGACCCTGTAAGGGCAGCGGAACCGGCCGCAATTTGCTCGCGCCGAAAACTGCCAGAGCGCATAACCCTGCCAGTTGCCCATCGGAAAATGCACGCCGATGTCTGGCTTGTAGCGCGCATACCACAGCGGCAGCCGGGACAGGAGCGGGTATTTATACTTGTTGTCGGCGATATGCCTGGCTGTCGTGCCGTTGGTGTAGAGCACCGGAAAGCGGCCAACCCGACGATGCACATGGCGCACAAATTCTTCGGCGTCGTCCAGCGACATCCACTGCGTCGGGTCGTCGTCCTCGATGTCGAGGGCAAGCAGGTCGTCCGGCCCGGGTTCGGCGAACTCGATGAAATTATTGGCCTGTCCCACGGGGTTGCCGGGGCGGGCGAGATGATAGGCACCCCATTTCAGGCCCAGCGCCTTGGCCACCACCTTGCGCGTCTGGAACAGTTCCTGTGCCATCGCATGGCGCTTCCAAAGCGTCTTGCACAGCCGCGTCTCGGTCTCGTCGCCGAAACAGAAATATGGTGGCGGCATTCCGTCGGATGCCTTGTTGATGAAGCCGACAAGACGCTTGTCGGCGGCTAGCCGGGTCCAGTCGATGGAATTGTATTCGTAGGCGTCGACGACCAGCGCCCGGTCGGCATCCTTCCAAGGTTCGGAGAAATCCGAGGCCTTTGCCGGCGTCAGCGCCAGGGTCATCGCGGCCGCGACAACGAGAAGTGCTGAGCGGACAAGGGGGCGCGCCGGCGTTTTCAAACAGCAGATCCTTGCTGGCCAAAGCCAAATCCTGAACCGCCATGGTTAAGGAAATGCTTTCGATCGCGGCCCGCGCATGCCACGGCTCGGTCAGCTTCTCCGTCGATGGTCTTGATGGTTGTCACTGGCGAGAGGGGATATGAAACGGGTCGAGCGCCGGCACTTGCAACAGCGTTCCCTCGGCCTCGCGTTTGCGATGAGGGGTCAGCGAACATGGTGGTGAGCACAATATGCCGCGATCCGACCAATAGGCTGCACCGTTCTCGACCTTACCTTCATGATAGCAAAAACCGGCCGTCCGCCAGAGCAGGCGCATTCGCTACAGCGATAGGTGTCAGGTCGTGCGAGCACGAGGCAATCCTATTTCGGTGTTCTGCTCTCTCTTGCCGAATTTAGCCTGCGTCGTGGCAATTGCAAAATCCGCGTGACAAAGTTTGACGTTTACGTAAAAAGAAGATGGACAGGGAACTCCGAAAGCAGATGATTTTGCATCGGCACAGGTCTTAAGTAGACCTGCCAGACTGGGGAGGGCCAGACTGGGGAGGGCCGGACTGAGGAGGAGCGAGCGCCATGTATCGGGCACCGGTTGAGGAGATCGCCTTCACCCTGAAGCATGTCGCCGGCTTGAAGCCGGCGCTCGATGCCGGCACTTTTGGCGAACTCGGTGAGGACCTCGTCGACGCCATTCTGGCCGAGGCGGGCCGCTTCGCCAGCGAGGAGGTGGCGCCGCTCTACACGATCGGCGACCAGCACGGCGCGGTGCTCGACGGTGCTGCCGTCACTACCCCGCCCGGCTGGAAGGAACTTTATCGCCGCTGGATCGGCGGCGGCTGGAATGCGCTGTCCGCGCCTGAAGCGTATGGCGGCCAGGCGCTGCCGGCCATGCTCGGCGTCGCCGCGCTCGAAATGTGGAACTCCGCCTCGATGGCGTTCGGCATCGCCCCGACGCTGACCATGGCCGCGGTCGAAGCACTCGACAAGCACGGCTCGCAGGCGCTCAGGGCCAGATACCTGGAAAAGCTGGTCTCCGGCGAATGGATGGGCACCATGAACCTGACTGAGCCGCAGGCAGGCTCGGACTTGAATGCCTTGCGAACCCGCGCCGAGCCGGCCGGCGACGGCACCTACCGCATCTTCGGGCAAAAGATATTCATCACCTATGGCGAGCACGATTTCACCGACAACATCATCCATCTGGTGCTGGCGCGGCTGCCGGACGCGCCGGCCGGCACGCGCGGCCTGTCGTTGTTCCTGGTGCCGAAATTCCTCGTCGGCGACGATGGCGCGCTGGGCGCACGCAACGACGTCTTCTGCTCCGGGCTGGAGCACAAATTGGGCATCCACGCTTCGCCGACCTGCACGATGATTTATGGCGATGGCTTCGAAGGCAGCAGGCCCGGCGCGATCGGCTGGCTGGTTGGCGAGGAGAACAAGGGCCTCGCCTGCATGTTCACCATGATGAACAATGCGCGCCTTGCCGTCGGCATGCAGGGCGTCGCGGTCGCCGAGGCGGCGACGCAGAAGGCGCTCGCCTATGCAAACGACCGCCGGCAAGGCAAAGCGGCGAGCTATCGCGGTGCCGGCATGGCGCCGATCGTGCATCACCCCGACATCCAGCGCAGTCTTCTGACCATGAAGGCGCTGACCCAGATTGCCCGTGCCATCTGCTATTCCTGCGCCCACGCCATCGATCTTGCGTCGCAGAGCGAAGATGCAAAGCACTGGCAGGAACGCGCCAATCTGTTGACGCCGCTGGCCAAGGCCTTTTCGACCGACGTCGGTGTCGAGGTCGCCTCGCTCGGGCTGCAGGTGCATGGCGGCATGGGGTTCATCGAGGAGACAGGGGCCGCAGCACTTTATCGCGACGCGCGCATCGCGCCCATTTACGAAGGCACCAATGGCATCCAGGCGATCGATCTGGTGACACGCAAGCTGCCGCTCGGCGGCGGCCGGCATGTGCATGGCTACATCGCCGAACTCAAGGCCGTCGCCGATGCGGCGCGAGCGTCGAACCTTGAAGGCTTCGGCCGCACCGCCGATCGCCTCGACCAGGCGCTCGACGAGCTCTCCCAGGCAACCCGTTTCCTGCAAGACCTGCAAGCCGAAGGCCGATCGGACGAGGCGCTGGCCGGCGCCACGCCCTATCTCAGGCTGATCTCGCTTGCCGCAGGCGGGGCCTATCTGGCGCGCGGCGCGCTTGCCGACCAAAACCGCATCGCGCTTTGCCGGTTCTTCGCCGAGAACCTGCTTGGCGAAGTGGCCGCGCTCAAAGAGCGCGTCGTCGGCGGCGCCGACAGCCTTGCAGTTGCCGGCAAGGCGCTGATCTCAGCCTGACGTTCGCACGCGCCGAAATTCACAAAGGCCCGAAATTCACAAAGGACCAATCCGTGACAGACCACATCCTCGTCGAGCGCCAGGGCGCCATCCAGATCATCCGCATCAACCGTCCGGACAAGAAGAACGCCCTGACCCGCGCCATGTACGCGACGATGTCGGCGGCTCTTGCCGGCGGCGACGCCGATCCGGCGATCCGCGTCCATGTCTTTCTCGGCGTCCCCGGTGCCTTCTCGTCCGGCAACGACCTTGCCGATTTCATGGTCGTCGCCTCGGGCGGCGAAGGCGGTTCCGAGGTCTGGGATTTCCTGATGGCGCTGGCCAAGGTGGAAAAGCCGATGGTTTCCGGCGTCGACGGCATTGCGGTCGGTATCGGCACCACGCTCAACCTGCATTGCGACCTGACCTTCGCCACGCCGCGCACACTATTCCGGACGCCCTTCGTCGATCTCGGCCTTGTGCCGGAGGCCGGTTCGAGCCTGCTCGCGCCGCAGATCCTCGGCCGCCAAGGCGCCTTCGCGCTGCTTGGCCTCGGCGAGGGCTTTTCGGCCGAGCGGGCGAAGGCCGCCGGGCTGATCTACGAGGTGGTCGAGGAAGAGGCACTCGAAGCATCGGTATTGGCGGCGGCGGGCCAGATCGCTGCCAAACCGCCGCAAGCGCTGAAGATCGCGCGCGACCTGATGCGCGGCTCGCGCGACGCCCTTGTCGAGCGCATCGGCCAGGAAAGCCAGCATTTCCGCGAGCGGCTCAAATCCGACGAGGCCCGCGCAGCCTTGACGTCCTTCATGACCAGGAAGAAGGCCTAGACCTTCTGGCCTTGTCTCGCATCGTGGACCCGCCGGCAGCAACCGGCGGGTTTTCTTGCCATGATCTCTTTGTCACATCGCCATTTTTTTACATTCGGCCTGGGCCTTTGCCGAAGACGTGTCGATCATGAATGTCTTGCCTTTGGCGTCGGTCATCAACATCATGCAATGCTTGATCGGTTTCGCCATTTTCATCATTTCGGCGCTCATCTTCGCGTCGGGCATCATGGTGCCCATATGCCCATCGGGCATGATCGCCATGACCTCCCCACCCTTCATCACCGTCATTGTCCCCATCGCATCCTCCGCAAAGGCCTGCGAAGCGAAAAGACAGGCAAGACCGGCCATCGTGACCAACCTGCGTGAATGCATTGTTTCCTCCTGAATTTGCGCCAGCGGCGCGTTGAGCCCTTTCCTGGTTCGTTCCGGCAAGCTGGAACGTTTCACGCACACGAGATCGTGATAGTGGGAATTGGAAATCCGGCAGAAGCGGCCCTTGGCCGCCTTCATGACCAGGAAGAAGGGCTGAAAAAATGGGCGCCGGTGCGGAAGCTGCCGATCTCCCCCTTGTGGGGGAAATGTCCGGCAGGACAGACGGGGGCGCCGTAGCGCACTACCCTTTGGGTTCAGCCTGCGAGCCACTGAGAACGGGCGCAAGGGCGCGATTTCGATTAATTGACAGATTGGCGCGAAGCGCCCCCCCCTCTGCCCTGCCGGGCATCTCCCCCACAAGGGGGAGATCGGCGCTCCACCGTCGTGCCCTACGGATAAAGCCTCACCTTGTCCCAACCGCCCTCGGCGTTGCGCGAAAACACGACACGGTCGTGCAGCCGGAACGGACGGTCGTGCCAGAACTCGATGGTCTGCGGCACGATGCGGAAGCCTGACCAGTGTTTTGGCCGCGGGATCTCGCCGATCGCATGGCGCGCCGTGTATTCGGCGACCGCCTTTTCCAGCGCGAAGCGGCTCTCCAGCGGCCGCGACTGTTTGGAGGCCCAGGCGCCGATGCGGCTGCCGCGCGGACGCGTCGCGTAATAGGCGTCGGCTTCGGCGTCGGTGACGATCTCCACCGGGCCGCGCGCTCGCACCTGCCGGCGCAGCGATTTCCAGTGGAAGCACATCGCCGCTTTCATGCTGCCAAGAATCTCACGGCCCTTGGCGCTCTCGAAGTTCGTGTAGAAGACAAAGCCGCCCTCGTCGAAGCCCTTAAGCAGCACCATACGCACATTCGGCATGCCTTCGGCATCAACGGTCGCCAGCGCCACGCTGTTGGGGTCGTTGATCTCGCTCTTCGTCGCGTCGTCGAGCCACGCCGCAAAGAGCCGGAACGGCTCCGCCGCCTCGGTAAAGTCACCGCTTGTTAACCCGGTTTCGCTCATAGTTTTCCCAAATTTGTCGCCGGCTGGGGAGATTGCCGATTGTCGCGTATCGCGCAAGCTTTTGACAGTGGGCAATGGAGCGTTATTGCTTCGGCCAGCGCCAAAGCCATGATCGTGATAATCGTCCTGCCGCTTGCCGCGTGTGGCGGCGGCGGCTTCAGCCTGGAGCAGGCGGAGGTCGACCGTTCGGTGCTGACATCGAGCACGCCGGCCTCAGTCACGCCGCTCGATCAGGACCGCGCCTCCGATCAGGCCACGATCCGCAACGCCGTGTCCTCCGCCGACGTCGAGCAACTGGCTGGGCAGGCCGTTCCCTGGGCGAATGCCGACACCGGCTCGCGCGGCTCCATCACCGAGCTTGCGGAATTCAGGGCTAACGGCGAGACATGTCGTCGCTTCACCGCATCGCGCGAAAGCTTCGACGGCGTCGCGCTGTTCAAAGGCGAAATATGCCTGGCCGGCGGCAGCGCCTGGCGAATGCAGGACTTCAAGGCGCTCTGATTTTCCGCCGGCGATATGGTGGTAAGCCACTGGAATTTCTTCCTATGCAAGCGCATATAGGAGGCGATCATGGAACCACTCCTTCCCCAGGGCAGTAAGCATGCGCGACCCCTATGAGGTGCTGGGCGTTGCCAAGAACGCATCGGCCAAGGACATAAAATCCGCATACCGGAAGCTCGCCAAGAAGTATCATCCGGACCAGAATCCGGATGATCCCAAGGCGAAGGACCGTTTTGCCGCCGCCAACCAGGCTTACGAGATCGTCGGCGACGAGAAGAACCGGGCGGCATTCGATCGCGGCGAGATCGACGCCGATGGCAAACAGCGTTTCCAAGGTTTCGAAGGCGCGGCTGGCGGCGCCGATCCTTTCGCCGGTTTCCGCCGGCAGCAAGGGCCGGGCGGCGCGCATTTCGAATTCCGCACGGGCCGTCCCGGCGGCGATCCTTTCGACGGCAACAGCGACATCTTCAGCCAGATCTTCGGCGATGCTTTCAGCCAGCAGCACGGTGCCGGCACCGGCGGCCGCCGTCAGGCCCCGACCGCCGCCGATCTCAACGTGACGCTGGACGTCACCATCGAGGAAGCCGCCACCGCCGAGAAGGTGACGGCGATGTTCCCGGACGGCCGCAAGATGGCGGTCAAGTTGCCGGCCTATGTCGAGGACGGCCAGACCATCCGGTTGAAAGGCCAGGGTGAGCAAGGACCGGGGCAGCCGGGCGATGCACTGGTTAAAATCCGTTTCCGCCGGCACCCGCGCTACCGCGTCGAGGGCCGCGACCTGCATGTCGACCTGCCGGTGGAACTGGCCGATGCGGTGCATGGCGCCAAGGTGGCAGTCGAAACCCCGACCGGCAGGATTGCGGTCAACGTCCCCCCTTGGTCGAGCTCGGACAAGGTTCTGCGGCTGAAGGGCAGGGGCCTGCCGGAAAAGGCCGGCGGTCACGGCGACCTCTACGCGCACGTGCGGCTGATGCTGCCGGAAGGCGGCGACGCCGAGCTAGAGGCGCTGATGCGCCGGCGAAAGCGCTGACGGTCGAAAAGGCTGGCGCTTGATACCGTGTGTGAAAAGCGTGCCTTCCGCGGTGGGCATGCCCGCGACCATACGATCACAATGGAAAGGGAACCTCGTGGATGGCCTGGGAAACTGATGGCCTCAAACCTAGGCGCACAGGGACATCATAGAGCCTGCCGCCGCCCAACCGGGGCTTGGTAGGACGAAGTCCAGGTACAAACACTCGTGCAACAGGCGATTCGGCGTTGTGCGTCAGGTTGACCGCAAAGATCTCAAGTTCGTGCTCGCGGCAGATGTCGAGGCAATAGTTCCAATCCAGTCGCAACTCGGCCGAAGAGGCCTGAATTGCTGAATTGCCAGACAGGTGAGGAAGGCGATGAATGTTCTCGTCCATGTGCCACCGATAGAGGTGCAGCGCGCCGGGGGTGAAGGCCGCCGTGCCGGACGTATCGGCGTTCCGTTTGAGCAGGGTTAGGTTCGCCTCACATTCTGCAAGTTCCCCCACCGCGCGCCGGGCCGCCTCCGACATGGATCGTCCGGCCGCGAATCCGAACGCAATCGCGCCACCCCCGACGTGATGAGAAATTGCAGCGACAATGGGGATGGGCAGGTCAAGCGTCAGGAGCAGAAGCCGCAATTCGCGGTTCTGCGTCAGCAGCCAATCGGCGTATTGGGATGCCAGTCCATCCGACAGCGAAGTCAGGTCTATCCGAGGCAGAACCAGCCGATTGTACCACCATATGGCCGTTGCATCGCGCTCCACGACTTCGCAGAAGCCGCGCACGACCGCGTCCTCCATGCTCGATCCCCTCGCAAGACCATTGGAGTCAGCCGGGGGCAGACCTGATGACTCATCGTTGGGATACCCGAGAAAGCACAATCCCGCAGGCACCCAGGCCTCGCTCGTGCTGAAGCGCGGATCACTCCGGATCCAGTCCAGCGGCTGCGACCTGCGCCAGCGGATCGGGACCGCGCGGCTATCATCGACGTTTTTGTTCCAATGCAGCCGCTCGCAATACTGCGCGTCACTGAAAAGTGTGAGTGCAGGCGGCTCGATCACGCGCCCGCGCAATTCGCCGGCGCGGGCGCGTGACAGTCGCTCATGAGGGATCATCTGGGCGAAATAGGTTTCATCGGCCTCATACACGCAGGCGGTTGCCGCCTCCTGCGTGCTGTTGCCCCACCCTGACACAAAACGAGAAGGTCTGGCCCCTCGTACGGGACCGACCGCGACCGTGATCGGGCATCCGAGCGTGGGATCGGTGATCACGATGGGGCCGTAAACCAGGCTTGACCCGCCGGCACCTGCCTCGGCCGCCTGCCGCTCCGGCCTTATGGACCCTTCACCCAAGCACGGCCCTCACTGTTCAATCCTCTACATTATCGGCACCAATTGCTCATTCGCACGCTGACACGCACTGGAGTATGATGCAAACTCCTGCGAGACGCTTTGATATCGTCAAGCCACCGTCGAACATAATATAACCCGCCGAGGGAGAGAATGAACGCGGGCGACAGCAATCTTCAGCGACGTCTGACGGCTATCCTGGCTGCTGACATGGTCGGTTACTCGTCGCTGATGGCCCGGGACGAGGAGCGCACCTTCGCGCTCGTCAAGCATCTCATGCAGGACGAAATAGAGCCTAGGATCACGCAGCACCGGGGACGGGTTGTGCGAACGACCGGAGACGGGATGCTCGCCGAGTTCCCAAGCGCTTTCGAAGCCGTGCAGTCAGCAGTGGAAGTCCAGGAACTGCTTGTCGGCCAGTCTTCGGCGAAAGCCAGCCAGGAAATTTTTCTCCGGATTGGGATCAACTTCGGTGATATCATTGTCGATACCGATGGCGATGTGTTTGGAGATACCGTCAACATAGCCGCGCGCCTGGAACAGTTCGCCAGTCCGGGCGGAATCTGCCTTTCCGGAAAGGTGCACGACGAAGTTCGCGACAAAATTCATCTTCCGTTTGAGTTTTGCGGCGAACAGCATCTCAAGAACATTCCACGCCCGATTCCCGTATACTCGTTGTTCCACAAGCCTAAAGGGCTGCCGCCTGCATCGACTGCACAGTTGGCTGGTCCGAGCAAGCCCTCCATCCTCGTTCGCCCGTTCAAGAGCGCGGGCGACGTCCAACCCTATTTCAGTGGCGGCTTCACCGAAGACTTCGTCACGGAACTGACGCGCTTTACTCAGCTTACGGTTGCGTCTCATTACACGTCGACGCGGCTCGAGGATGTGGACCTGGTGGCGGATAGTGGCGTGGATTTCGTCATTGAAGGCGGCATCCGCCGCATGGGCCGGCGAATGCGCATTACATGCGAACTGGTCGACGCCACCTCGGGTGAGTGCTTATGGGCCGAGCGCTACGACGGGGACGAGCAGGACATCTTCGATGTCCAGGACGAACTGATCGGGAAGATCGTCGGGACCGTTATCGGCCGTCTTACGGCCGCAGGCGCCGAGAAGGCGCGGCGTAAACCACCTGCCAATCTCGCGGCCTATGAGTGCGTGCTCCGGGGCAATGCCCTGCCCCTGGGCGACATCGCGGCCGAAATGGAGGCTCGACAGTGGTATCAGCGAGCGATCGAGCTCGATCCATCCTACGGGCGCGCGTACGCCAAGCTCGCCCACTATAAACAGCTTGAATGGTTTCGCGACATGGGGCCGTCGGATGCGGTGCTTGCCGAGGCTTATGACATCGCAAAAAAAGCGGTGGCGCTTTCCCCCAATGATCCAGTCTGCCTGAACATACTGGGCTGGGTGCTCCTCCACCGTCGTGATTTCGACGTCGCATCTCAGCTATACGCACGCGCGCTCGAACTCAATCCGCACGATCCCGAGCAGGTCTCCTATCAAGGGACTTATCAAACATTTGCCGGCGAGCCCCAAAGTGCCTTGGACTGGTTCGAACGGGCGCGAGTGCTCGATCCCCTGTACGAGCCTTCATGGTATTGGCCGTTCCGCGGTCTTGCCCATTTCATTGCCCACCGTCCGGATAAGGCAGTTGTCGATCTGGGCCGCTCGTCCACCATGCCGACCTGGGTTAAGGTCTATCTGGCCGCAGCGAACGCCCTACTTGGCCGAAGCCAAGAGGCGAAGAGCTACACGTTGCTGGTTCTGCGTGGCGCACCGGAGTTCTCCCGGCGGCGGTTCGCCGCCAAGGAACCTTACAAGCTGGACGGAGACCGCAACACGCTGCTCAACGGCATGCGGGAAGCGGGATTGCCCGAGTAGGGACTGGCGACTATCTGCAGCCAAAGAGCACGGCCGTGGCGAGCTCGTCATGGTAGTGCCTGCCCTGGGCGTATTTGTGATAGTCGTGGAGATAATCGATCAGATCGCCGCGGGTCAGGACCCCCCTCGGCACCTGGGGCACCACCACGTTGATCAAGTTCGGTTCGTCCACGTGAACTTCGACAGACACTCCCGTTTCCACGATGTCTTCCAGCACCAATTTGAGATCACGCTTCAGGTCCGCATACGCGGCAGCATTCGGGATCGCGTCGCCCCCGTCGAGAGGGTCATCCTCGTATTTTATGGGCTGACCATTCAGATCTTCTATCGTCAGCGTCTGCGAATGTGGCGCTGTTCCGGCGGCGGCGGTCCGGACCCTGATGTTGCCGATGGCACGGCCTGCTTCCGGCCGAAGTCTGATAGTATCACCGACGGCGAAAATCTGCCGATCAATGGTAATTGTTAGGGGATCTGTTGAATCCATGGACAAGATACGTGACGAGGCCGGCAAAAGCTTGAGCCAGGCCCCTACGATCGCTGCGCCGATCTCTTGGACTTGCCGACCTGGCTTCAATTCTGCCCTGGGCATCGCCGAGGCTCCCCTCCGAGGTCAATGCAAATAGCCTAAACGCATTTTGCATCTGTCGCAAGCAATGCGCAGGCGGCATGCTCGCATCGACTCGATGTTTTCATGGACAGAAAGCCGTATTGGGAGCATTCTGATCCTCGCGGTATCAGTAACGACAGCCGGAGGGTGTACGAATGATACTTGCTCAACTTCGTGTGCTGTTGCTCGGCTGTCTCCTCGCCGTTGTCGGAACAGCGAGACCGGAAGCGTCAGGCGAGGAGGGCTTCACCGACAGCGGTGACATCGAAAAGACTTTCATCGTCGACATCGCCAGGGCGGCGGAGTTACGCAAGGATATCGGCGCGCTAAACAAGTTCATCGCAGGCAAGGGCAAGCTGGACGCGGTGGACATGCCGGATATCGGTATCAGCATCGTGACGGGGACCTTTTCCGAGAGCGAGATCGAAGAGCTGCGCTCCAGGGGATATGAGGAGCCGGATCCTTTCGTGGTGAACCTGTTCGATGGTGCCACCTGCGAGGGGCCGGAACTCCTGGGCATCTCGCCGACTGCGGATGTTGTCCCTCCCAGCGTCTGCAGGGTCGTCGGGTCACCACAGCCGGTGGCTTCAGGATCGCCCACCGTATGGATCATCGACAGCGGAGTGGATTGGAGCGTTGTCACCGCCGGGCTCCTCAAGGTTCAGGAAGCCATCGATTGCACGAGCAGCCCATGCCAGACCGTGTCGAGCCTCGACGACACAGTAGGGCACGGGACGATGGTGGCAGCAGTTATCGGCGGAAAGCGTGTCAAGCAGGGCGACCAGTATATAGGTCTGGTTGGTGTCAGCCCCGACGCCCCGCTCAAGATCGTAAAGGCCTTCAGTAAGCTGAAGACCGAAATTTTCGGCCCGCCTCTTCTCGCGCTTCGCCATGTTCGGGACAACGCGGTCGCTGGGGATATTCTGAACTTGAGTTGGGGTGCATTATATCTGGAGAGCACCAGACGCGGAAGCACGTTGCAAGATCTTAAATTTCTCGACGCCCTTCTTTATCAGATCGCCGACCGTCAGGTGCGCGTTGTGGTAGCTGCGGGCAACCCCCGGGAAGACGAAGAGGGCCCTTGGGTACAGTCTTATTTCCCGGCCAATGCGGCGACTTATTTTTCGCCTGTGACGACAGGAAACAAGGTGGGAGCGATATACAGCGCTTCGGCTTCCAACAGCGAATATATTCAGGTGGCAACTCCTGGGAAATGCCAAGGCATCAGCAACGCCTGGTGCGACACGCTATGGCGCGGGGGGGCGTTCGGCGCGTCCTATGCCGAACCGGGCGTCAATGTCCTGTCACTGTGGAAGAGCCGAAAGAACGGCAAGCTCCGGAGGAACATCTGTTCGGGCACATCTTTCGCAGCCCCGGCACTTGCCGGCCTTTTGGTTCGCAACGCGCAGCCGACTAACAAGGCTCTGACAACGGGAAGTCTTAGCCCGAATACGGATCTGCTAGGGTATATGACCGCGGGTACGCCGGTGAACCCAAGTTCGGACGAGCCTAAATGCAACTGACCCGAAGGGCAGCGCTGCAAGGTTTGGTCTTGGCGTCCGCGTTCGGTAGCGTGCGTCTGGCCGGTGCCTCGCTTGTGGACGAAGATCCTCGCCTTCTGCTCGTCCACGTGCGTGGCGGACTAGATGCACTAGCTGCTGTGCCGCCCTACGGCGATCCGCATTTTGCCTCGGTGCGCGGGCCCCTCGTGCCTTTCCCGAACTCTGGCGTCGCCGAGATGCTCAAGCTCGACGGGCTCTTCGCGCTTCATCCGGCGCTCGGGTCTCTCCTGCCCCACTACTCGTGCGGCGAGTTGCTCATCGTGCCCGCGACCGCCATTCCGGATGCGGGCCGGTCCCACGCGGCCGCCCAGGCGGCGCTGTTCGACGGCGATATCGACGGCGGCAGCGCCGGATGGCTCGACCGGGCTTCTTCTGTACTGTCGCGCCGGCAGAAGGCGGTGTGGCGGGGCAGACCGGCCGATCGATCGATGGACATGCTGGCCCATCTTGCGCTGGCCAATCCTCGGCTCGAACTCGTCCGCCTCTACGCCGAGGGCACTTGGCCGTCCGGCGCAAAGGGCAGCGAAAGCCTGCTGGAACAACATGCCGCATGCGACGCGGCTCGCTTCGGCGACGCGGCCAGGAGCGCGGCGCTTGCCCTGTCAGCTACGGGCGGACCGCGGATCGCGATGCTCGAGGTGGCCGGCTTCGACACGCATGTGGCGCAGGGAGCGGACTTCGGAAGGCTGGCGCGGAGTTTGAATGGGCTCGCGCGGGGCCTCATTGCATTTGCCCAAGCGTCCGGGCCTGCCTGGAACAGGACGGCGGTGCTGGTGGTCACGGAGTTCGGCCGTTCCGTGGTGCCCAACACCGACGGCGGCACTGATCACGGCGTCGCGAGTGTCACCTTGTTAATGGGTGGCGCCGTTGCCGGCGGGCGAGTAGGCAATCGCTGGCCCGGTCTTGCTCGAGACCTGCTTCATGGCGGAACAGACTTGGCTGCTACGACGGACGTACGATCGATCATAAAGGGCGTGCTGACGGAACACCTGCGTCTTCCTGACCGAGCAATGGCTGAAATTTTCCCAGGCGCTGCCGGGATACCGGCGGTGCGTGGACTGTTTATCGGGAGCCGTTGTCCAGGCGGAGGTCGACTGGCTTCGATATGATCTCCAGCGCGGTTTAGCTTCTTATCCGCGTTTTCGTCGGCTACGGGACGCATCGGACTGCAATAGGCGACACCTAGTCTTAAGTGGCCGCTTCTAAGAAGCTTCCGGAATCACGGCTATTGTGAAGGGTTTCGAATGCCGGCCCCCAGCGCGGTCGCCTATAATGTCCGGTTTAAGGGAATGGCCGAGCTAACTTGAATGGCCGAGATGAGGCGCAAAGCGATCGTCCACGGCCCAAAGTATGGAAGTCGGCTTGGGGTCATGAGCGTGACTTCGGCCGCTGGCCAACGAAACTTCCGCCAAAGGCTCATCTTCCGCCGTGCCACACGGACACCAAGTGTCGGGTTTGCCCACCGGCCCACGACCGCAAGGTCAAAGCGCTACAGCGTCCTTTGCACGTCCAAAGGACGCGCGGCGCTGTTGAGCAAACGCTTTTGTCCCCCGAACTGTCCGCTTTGAACGCTTGAAGGGGCACTGTGGCTGTGCGATAGGCACTCCACAAAGCAGAGAACCTTTCGGAGAGCGCTGACATGGCGGGTGGACGGGGCCTTATGGCCGGCAAGCGCGGCCTTATCCTTGGCATCGCCAACAATCGCTCGATCGCTTACGGCATTGCCAAGGCCTGTGTCGACCATGGCGCCGAGATCGCGCTGACCTATCAGGGCGAGGCGTTCAAGAAACGCGTCGAGCCGCTCGCGGCGGAACTGGGCGCGCATGTCGCCGGCCATTGTGATGTGACCGACCCGGCCAGCCTCGATGCGGTGTTCGAAAATGTCAGCAAGCACTGGGGTGGCAAGCTCGATTTCCTCGTCCACGCCATCGCCTTTTCCGACAAGGACGAACTGACCGGCCGCTATGTCGAGACGACGCGCGACAATTTCCTGCGCACCATGGATATTTCGGTCTATTCCTTCACCACCATCGCCAAACGTGCCGAGGCGCTGATGACCGACGGCGGCTCGCTGCTCACGCTGACCTACTACGGCGCGGAAAAGGTGATGCCGCACTACAACGTCATGGGTGTCGCCAAGGCGGCACTCGAAGCCAGCGTGCGCTATCTGGCCGTCGACCTCGGCGCCAAGAAAATCCGTGTCAACGCGATCTCCGCCGGCCCGATCAAGACGCTTGCCGCATCCGGCATCGGCGATTTCCGCTATATCCTGAAATGGAACGAATACAATTCGCCGTTGAAGCAGACGGTCACGCAGGAGGAGGTCGGCGATTCCGGCGTCTATTTCCTGTCCGACCTTTCGCGCGGCGTCACCGGCGAGGTCCATCATGTCGATTCCGGCTATCATGTCGTCGGCATGAAGGCGGTCGACGCGCCGGATATTTCGACGGTCAAGGACTGACGCCACCGCCTGACCTCTTCCGGAAGACCTGATGTACCCGCTCGTCTATATCGTGCGCCACGGCCAGACGGCGTGGAACGCCGAGGCCCGGCTGCAGGGGCAGGCCGATACCGACCTCAACGAGCTCGGCCGCGAGCAGGCTAGCCGCAACGGGCGCAGGCTGGCCGAACTCATCGACAAGCCCGAAGATTTCGACTTTGTCGCCAGCCCGATGCGGCGCACGCGCGAGACGATGGAGCGCCTGCGCGCGGCGATGAAGCTCGATCCGCACGCCTATCGCACCGAGCCGCTGCTCGTGGAATTGAGCTTTGGCGACTGGCAGGGTTTCACCTTTGCCGAACTCGAGGCGAACAATCCCGGTTCGACCAGGCGCCGCCGCCTCGATAAATGGAATTTCCAGCCGCCCGGCGAGGGCGCCGAAAGCTACCAGATGCTGCTCGAACGGGTGAAGCCGTGGTTCGACGCGCTCGATCGCCAGACGGTCTGCGTGACCCATGGTGGCATCATGCGCGTAATGTTCCGCTTGGTACTTGGGATGTCCGAACAAGATGCGGTCAGCATGGAAGTGCCGCAGGATCGCGTGCTCAGACTGGACGGCCGGCGCCTGGAGTGGCTCTGAGACCGATGACGTAGCGTATGTTGAGATCAGGTCGGGCCGGCATCAGCTGAATATCGACGCGTCCTACTCGGTCGATCCGGTGTCCGGCAGTTCCATATCGGTGACGACGTTCTCGCCATTGGTCACGTCGTAGGCGAGGACGATGTCCATGCCTGGCTTCAGCGCATCGAGGTCGGTTTCGGCGTTCAGCTTGTAGGACTTGCCGTCGTCCAGCGTCAGCGTCAGCGCATCCTTGTCGACCTTCTTGATCAGGCCTTCGGTCTGGCCGGCGAAGGCGGCGGTGGAAATCAACAGCGTGGCGGCAACAGCGCCAATCAGGATACGCATCATCGTCCTCTTTAATCATTGCCGGTACAGCGGCTCGGTCCAACGGAACGGAACTGAGCAGAAACCAATCGAATGTGTCAAAACTAAATCCGCGGGATCACAGTTTGACCACTGTGGAAAACGCCAATAGAAGGCAGGCGACAGCGCCGCGCGTCCTCCTGGACGCGCAAGGGACGCTGTAGCACTTTTGATTTTGTGCATGATCCTTTCCGAAAATCGCTCCGATTTTCGGGCTCATGCGCTGAGCCGGCTCCGACGCCGGCAGGGCTGGTTCCATGTCGCACAACACGTTCGGCCATCTTTTCCGCGTCACCACCTGGGGCGAAAGCCACGGGCCGGCGCTGGGCTGCGTCGTCGACGGCTGTCCGCCAGGCATCCGCTTCACTCGCGACGAGATCCAGGCCGAACTCGACAAGCGCCGCCCCGGCCAGTCACGTTTTGTAACGCAGCGTCGCGAACCTGACGAGGTGAAGGTCCTGTCCGGCTTCATCCTCGATGAGGACGGTGAGACGATGGTCACCACCGGCACGCCGGTGTCGATGCTGATCGAGAACGTCGACCAGCGCTCCAAGGACTATGGCGACATCGCCCGCCAGTTCCGGCCGGGCCATGCCGATTACACTTACGAGGTCAAATACGGCCTGCGCGATTACCGCGGCGGCGGTCGCTCCTCGGCGCGTGAGACGGCGGCGCGGGTGGCCGCCGGGGCGCTTGCCCGAAAGGTCGTGCCCGGCATGGTGGTGCGCGGCGCGCTGGTGTCGATGGGCGATAAATCGATCGATCGCGCCAATTGGAACTGGAATTTCGTCCGCGACGCCGAAAACCCGTTCTTCACGCCTGATCCGGCGTCCGTCGCCGTCTTCACGAAATATCTGGACGGCATCCGCAAGGCGGGCTCCTCGGTCGGTGCGGTCATCGAGATCGTCGCCGACGGCGTTCCGGCGGGGCTTGGCGCGCCGATCTATGCCAAGCTCGACCAGGACATCGCCGCCGGCCTGATGTCGATCAACGCCGTCAAGGGCGTCGAGATCGGCAACGGTTTCGAGGCCGCCCGCATCACCGGCGAGGAGAATGCCGATGAGATGCGCATGGGCAATGACGGCAAGCCGGTCTTCCTATCCAACAATGCCGGCGGCATCCTCGGCGGCATCTCGACCGGCCAGGCGATCGTCGCGCGTTTCGCCGTCAAGCCGACCTCGTCGATCCTGACGCCGCGAAAGTCGATCGACAAGGACGGTAACGACGTCGAGATCATGACCAAGGGCCGGCACGATCCATGTGTCGGCATCCGCGCCGTACCGATCGGCGAGGCGATGGTTGCCTGCGCCATTGCGGATCATTATCTGCGTCATCGGGGACAAACGGGAAGGGAGTAGGGGAGTAGGGGAGTAGGGGAGTAGGGGAGTAGGGGAGTAGGGGAGTAGGGGAGTAGGGGAGTAGGTTACGCAGCTCCCACGACAGCATTTTTTCCTTTTCCCTACTCCCGTACTGCCCTACTCCCTTACTCCCCTGTTCCCGCGAGCGAAGCGAGCACCCATGCCTTACGACCAGAAGAAAATCGTCGAAGCCCTGCGCGCCTTCGAGCGCGGCGAGATCGTCGTCGTTATGGACGATGACGGCCGCGAGAACGAGGGTGACCTGATCGTCGCCGCCGTCCATTGCACGCCGGAAAAGATGGCGTTCATCGTCCGCAACACGTCGGGCATCGTCTGCACGCCGATGCCGCGCGAGCAAGCAAAGCGGCTCAACCTGTCGCCGATGGTGGCTGACAATGATTCCGCCCACACCACCGCCTTTACCGTCAGCGTCGACTTCAAGCACGGCACCACGACCGGCATTTCGGCGGACGACCGCACGCTGACGGTGCGCAATCTCGCCAATGGCAATGTCGGTGCTTCCGATTTCGTCCGCCCCGGCCACATCTTTCCGCTGATCGCGCGTGAAGGCGGCGTGCTGATGCGTTCGGGCCATACCGAAGCCGCTGTCGACCTCTGCAAGCTCGCCGGCCTGCCGCCGGTCGGCGTCATTTCCGAGCTGGTCAATGATGACGGCACCGTCATGCGTGGCCCGCAGGTGCAGGCCTTCGCCGAAAAGCACGGGTTGAAGCAGATCTCGGTTGCCGACCTTATCGGCTACCGGCAACGCAAGGAAACGCTCGTCGAGCGCGTCGCCTGTTCCGACATCGAGACGCCCGGCGGCAAGGCACAGGTCTTCACCTACACGCTGCCCTGGGATTCCATGCATCACGTGGCGGTCGTCTTCGGCGATATCCGCGACGGCGTCGAGGTGCCGGTGCGCCTTCATTCCGAGGACGTGGTCAGCGACGTCTTCGGAACCAGCCACCGGCTGGACGCCATCATGAAGGCGATGGGCGAGCGCCAGCGCGGCGTCATCGTCTATCTGCGCGAAGGCTCGGTCGGCGTCGCCCATCAGGAGCGCAAGCGCCCGGCTGCCGGCGACCGCGAGGATCATGAAGAGGCGCGCCGGCGCGAGAACGAATGGCGCGAGATCGGCCTCGGCGCGCAAATCCTCAAGGATCTCGGCATTTCCTCGATCAATCTGATCGCCTCGCGCGAGCGCCATTATGTCGGCCTCGAAGGTTTTGGCATCCACATCGCCAAGACCGAGATTCTTTAGGCCACTGGAGGCAATTGAGATGAGCTTCGAGGCATATCTCGGTTGTTTTAAGGACGGGGAGCAGAGCTATTTCCCCACATCGATCATAGACGACACCTTCGCGCCGTTCATCACCAGGCGTGAGCCTGAATACTCATGCTGGGTCGTCACCTACGAGGTCTCGCCGACCCTTGCTCAAGCCGACCTCTATCTCAATCTTGATCCTGATGACGCGTCGCGATGTTCCGGCTTCACCGTCGCGCGGCCGCCAGATGATCCGCGTCTCTACAAAGCGTTGTGGGAGATTCTGCGTGTCACCAATTCTGCCGTTTATTGCGCTGGAGAGTGCTCGCCAATGGTTGGGCGCGCTGAAACCATACCCCATCTGAACCCGGATATGGTCGAGGCATTGGGGAGTCCTGTTGTCGTTGTTGACGGGAACGAGATTCGCAACCGGCTTGAACTGTCCTAAAAAGCCGGGCTTCTTCAAAGAGAACTGCGTCCGGTCCGTGAGCTGGACCAGGCGCGTGTGCGGCTATTCCGCCGGAACGGCGGCTGCGTCGCATCCGTCCAGCTCGCATGTGTGGATGGCAAGGCTGCGCTGGCCGGCGAGCACGATGACCAGCGCGATTGTGCCCGATGCCACCGATACCCAGAACCCGTTCTGCGCGCCGAAAGCGTCCACCACCCAGCCGGCGGCGAACGAGCCGAGCGCCATGCCGATGCCGATGCCGGTCATCACCCAGGTCACGCCTTCGGTCAGCACCGCCTCGGGCACGCGCCGCTCGATCAGGCCGAATGCCGTGATGAAGGTCGGCGAGATCGCCACGCCGCTGACGAAGACGGCCAGTGCCAGCAGCGGCACGGTGTCGGCGACGAGCAGCGGCAGCGTGGTGAGGGCGATGATGGCGATTGCGACGGCAAGCTGAATTTGCAGCGGCACTTTCAGGTTCAGGGCGCCGATGATGATGCCGACGACGAACGATCCGAGCGCGTAGACGCCGATGACGAAGCTGGCGGCCCCTGGCTGGCCAAGCTCCTTGGTGATCGCCACGGTGCTCACCTCCGTGGTGGCGAAGGTCGCGCCGATGAAGATCAGGGCCAAGGTGATGATCTGGACCGGCCGCAGGCGGATTGCCGAGCCGCCTGAACCATGTTCCACCGGTCGGGCTCGCGGTTCGGTCGAGCGCTGCAGGATGAAGGCCGTCGAACCGAAGGCGAGGAACAATGTGCTCGCGAGCACTCCCGCTTCCGGAAAAAGCGCAACGCTCAGCCCTACCGACAGCGATGCGCCGGCGATGTACACCAGTTCGTCCGCCGCCGACTCGAAGGCGAACGCCGTGTTCAGCTCGGGGCGGTTGCGAAAAATCTCGGTCCAGCGTGCGCGCACCATTGCCGGGATGCTGGGCATGACGGCGGCGAGCAGCGCCGAGACGAATAGCGTCCATATCGGCCAATGCTGATTGGCCGCTGCAATCAGGATCGCGAAAGCGAGCGTGGAAATCATGGTGGTCGGCACCACAATCCGCGTCTGGCCGAGGCGGTCCACCAGCCGTGATACCTGCGGGGCGACGAAAGCGTTGGCCAGCGCATATGTCGCTGAGACGGCGCCGGCCAGCCAGTATTCGCCATCGGTCTGCGACAGCATCGCGACGATCCCGATCGGAGCCATGGCCATCGGCAGCCGGGCAACGAAGCCGGCCGCGGCAAAGCCCTTGGCGCCGGGCGCGCGAAAGATCTGGGAATAGGGATTTTGCATGGTCTGGCTCCTCGACAACGGCCGGTTCGGCGATTACATACGTGGCGTATGAGTTTAAATAGATCATACGCGGCGTATGTCAATTGGCATACGAGACGTATGTTAATAGGGCCAGAGCATGTATAGACCACGCAAGGAGATGATTGCCGAAACCCGCGCCAAGCTGATTGCCGCGGCACGCCACGCCTTCGGTACGCTCGGCTATGCCGAAGCCTCGATGGACGATTTCACGGCATCGGCCGGGCTGACGCGCGGTGCGCTCTATCATCACTTCGGCGACAAGAAGGGCCTGCTCCAGGCGGTCATTGCCGAGATCGATGCCGAAATGTCGGCCCGGCTGAAGGTCGTTTCGGCCAAGCCGGACAATCTCTGGCAGGGCTTTGTCGACGAATGCACCGCTTATATCGAGATGGCGCTGGAGCCGGAGATCCAGCGTATCGTGCTTCGCGACGGGCCGGCGGTGCTCGGCGATCCATCGCAATGGCCAAGCCAGAGCACATGCATCCGCTCGATGACAGAGAGCCTGCAAAGACTGAGCGACGAGGGGACAATTCTCGCCGTCGATCCCGAAGCCGCGGCAAGGCTGGTCAGCGGCGCCTCGCTGCATGCGGCGCAGTGGATCGCAAATTCGAACCATCCCGAAGCGACGTCGAAGAAGGCAGTGAAGGCGTTCAAGGTTCTTCTGGAAGGGCTGCTCAATCGCACCGGCAAGCTGCCTCAGCCTGACCGACCGTCGGCGATGCAGCCCGAGGTTGACCGATCACCGGCCTGAGGTCATCTTTTCGCCGATCCCAAGGCGGCTCGCGGTGGGCTCAGCCGACGCCGGTTGCCTAAACCCTGTTGAACATCGCGTCACCAGCGCGCGAAAACATGGCCAAAGCGGCGAGGCGCGCCTATATCGGGGCATGGTCACGAGACTTTACACCCACCCGATTTTTCTCGAACACATAACCCCGCCCGGTCATCCGGAGCGACCGGACCGTCTGCGCGCCATAGAGCGTGTGCTTGACGACGAGGCCTTCGCGGCGCTCGATCGCGTCCAGGCGCCCGAAGGCGACGAGGCAACCATCCTCTACGCGCATCCGCCCGAATTCGTCGAACGTGTCCGCGCAGCGATTCCGGACACCGGCATCGCCCGTATCGACGCCGACACCACCGCCAGCCCGAAGAGTTGGCAGGCGGCCGTGACCGCGATCGGCGCAGCCAACGCCGCGGTCGACGACGTCTTCACCGGCCGTGCCGAAAACGTGTTCGTCGCCGCACGGCCGCCCGGCCATCATGCCGAAAAGACCACCTCAATGGGCTTTTGCCTGTTCAACACCGCCGCGATCGCGGCACGCTACGCGCAGAAGAACCATGGCGCCGACCGCGTCGCCGTCGTCGACTGGGATGTGCATCACGGCAACGGCACGCAGGACATTTTCTGGGACGATCCATCGGTGCTCTATTGCTCGACACACCAGATGCCGCTTTACCCGGGAACCGGGGCCGTGAGCGAAACCGGCGCCGGCAACATTGTCAACGCGCCGCTGGCGCCGCAGAGCGGCAGCGATAGTTTCCGCGACGCCTTTCTGTCACGCATCCTGCCGGCGCTCGACAATTTTGCGCCCGACCTCATCATCATCTCCGCCGGTTTCGATGCCCACCACCGCGATCCGCTGGCCGAGATCAACCTGACCGAGGATGATTTCGACTGGGCGACCGGCCAGTTGCTCGAACGAGCCGGGCGCCGTAGCCGCAACCGGCTCGTCAGCGTGCTCGAGGGCGGCTACGATCTGCAGGGATTGGCATTTTCAGTCGCCGCCCATGTCGGGCGGCTGATGAAGGGATAGACGATGGCTGGTGAGACCAACGAGGATGTCAAGGCGATGAGCTTCGAGCAGGCGCTCGAGGCGCTGGAGAGGATCGTCGACGATCTGGAGCGCGGCGACGTTCCGCTCGACCAGTCGATCCGCATCTACGAGCGCGGCGAGGCGCTGAAGGCGCATTGCGACCGGCTGCTGAAGGCGGCCGAGGACAAGGTCGAGAAAATCAGGCTGTCGCGTGACGGCAAGCCGGTGGGGACAGAGCCGTTGGACGCGGATTGAGGCGCGGCCTCGAACGACAATTTTGCTTACCGGCTTTGGACATCATCACGATTGAGGATAAAACTCATCCCGTTTGAAACGGCTCCAGGACGAGAGGAGATTGCGAACGATGTGCAGAAACATCAAAACCCTGTTCAATTTCGATCCGCCGGCAACCAATGACGAGGTCCGCGATGCCGCGCTTCAGTTTGTCCGCAAGCTGAGCGGAACGACGCGGCCGTCGAAACAGAACCAGCATGCGTTCGACCATGCCGTCGAGGCCATTGCCGCCTCGGCGCGCGAATTGCTCGACAGCCTCGAGACGACACAGCATCCGCGCAATCGCGAAGAGGTGGCGGCCAAGGCGAAAGCCAAATCTGCACTTCGCTTCGCCTGAGGGGACCGCGTGAGCTTCTTTCCCGGAAACGATCCGCAGATGGGCGATGCCTTCGCCAGCGATCAGATCGAGCTGATGGTCATTCCGAATGCCAAGGACATCGGCGGATTTCAGGTTCGCCGCGCCTTGCCGACGGCCAGGCGCCGGCTGGTCGGACCCTTCATCTTCTTCGACCGCATGGGTCCAGCCGTTCTGCGAGCGGGCCAGGCGCTCGACGTGCGTCCGCACCCACATATCGGCCTGTCTACGGTGACTTACCTGTTCGACGGCAAGATCAGGCACCGCGATTCGCTCGGCACCGAGATGGTAATCCAGCCCGGCGATGTGAATTTGATGACCGCCGGCCGTGGCATCGTCCATTCGGAGCGGACACCGGAAGAATTGCGCGGCGCGCCGATGTCGGTTTCCGGCCTGCAGACATGGCTGGCGCTGCCGGACGGCAAGGAGGAGGTCGCGCCGGTCTTCGAGAACACCGCAGCCCTGCGCCTGCCCGAAGTCGAGGCCGAGGGGGTCAGCGGCCGTGTGATCATCGGTGCGTTTTCCGGACTGCGCTCCCCGGTCGCCACCGCTTCGGACACGCTTTATGCCGATCTCAGGCTGGCGCCGGGTGCCAGCGTGAAAATCCCGGCCGATGCCGAGGAGCGCGCCATCTATACGCTGGAAGGCGAGGTTTCGATATCCGGTGACCGCTTCCCGGCCGAGCGGCTGCTGGTTTTCCGGCCCGGCGATGAGATCGTTGTCTCATCGGAACGCGGCGCCCATTTCATGCTGTTTGGCGGCGCTTCGCTCGGTTCGAAACGTTATATCTGGTGGAATTTCGTATCGTCCTCAAAGGAACGCATCGAGCAGGCGAAAGAAGAATGGAAGACAGGCCGCTTCGATATCGTTCCTGGAGACGAGCAAGAGTTCATCCCGCTGCCCGAAAGCTGATGCGCGTTACCGCCACATTTACATTCGCCGGCCAGCGGCATATTTCACGATGAACAGAAAATCTGACCAGGCTCGCAAACAGTGAACGCAAAGCCCGATACGCCGCTTCTCGACAAGGTCCGCGTCCCAGCCGATTTGCGCACGCTTGCCGAAGGCGACCTGCCGCAGCTGGCTTCCGAGCTTCGCGCCGAACTGATCGACGTCGTTTCCCACACCGGCGGCCATCTCGGCGCCGGCCTTGGCGTGGTCGAGTTGACCGTCGCGCTGCACTACGTCTTCAACACGCCGGACGACCGGCTGATTTGGGACGTCGGCCACCAGGCTTATCCACACAAGATCCTGACCGGCCGCCGCGATCGCATCCGCACGCTGCGGCAGGAGGGCGGCCTGTCCGGCTTCACGCGTCGCGTCGAGAGCGAATACGATCCGTTCGGCGCAGCCCACTCCTCGACCTCGATTTCAGCCGGCCTCGGCATGGCAATGGCGCGCGATCTGTCCGATGGCCGCAACAATGTCATTGCCGTCATCGGCGACGGCGCCATGTCGGCCGGCATGGCCTATGAGGCGATGAACAATGCCGGCGCACTCGATGCCCGGCTGATCGTCATCTTGAACGACAACGATATGTCGATCGCTCCGCCGACCGGTGCAATGAGCGCCTATCTGGCCCGTCTGGCGTCGGGCAAGACCTATCTGGGCTTGCGCGATTTCGGCAAGAAGCTGACGTCCTATCTCGGCGAGCGCGCCGATCGCGCCATCAAGCGAGCGGTCGAGCATGCGCGCGGTTACGTCACCGGCGGCACGTTGTTCGAGGAGATGGGGTTCTACCACATCGGCCCGATCGACGGTCACAACCTCGAGCACCTGATCCCGGTGCTGAAGAACGTCCGCGACAATGCCGACGGCCCGGTGCTGATCCATGTCGTGACCCAGAAGGGCAAGGGCTACGCCCCGGCCGAGGCGGCGGCCGACAAATATCATGGCGTCAACAAATTCGACGTCATCACCGGCGCCCAGGCCAAGGCGCCCGCCAATGCGCCGAGCTACACCAAGGTGTTTGCCGAAAGCCTGATCCAGGAGGCCCGAGAGGACGACCGCATCGTCGCTATCACCGCCGCCATGCCGAACGGCACTGGGCTTGATCTGTTCGGCGAAGCGTTTCCGGCGAGGACCTTCGATGTCGGCATCGCCGAGCAACATGCGGTGACCTTCGCCGCCGGCCTTGCCACGGAAGGCTTCAAGCCTTTCGCGGCGATCTACTCGACCTTCCTGCAGCGCGCCTACGACCAGGTCGTCCACGACGTGGCGATCCAGAAATTGCCGGTGCGCTTTCCGATCGATCGCGCCGGCTTCGTCGGCGCCGATGGTGCCACCCATTGCGGCGCCTTCGACACGACCTTCCTGGCGACGCTGCCCGGTTTCGTCGTCATGGCCGCGGCCGATGAGGCCGAGCTGCGCCACATGGTACGCACCGCTGCAAGCTACGATGACGGCCCGATCGCCTTCCGCTACCCGCGCGGTAACGGCGTTGGTGTCGAGATGCCGCAACGCGGCTCGGTATTGGAGATCGGCAAGGGTCGGATCGTCAGGGAAGGCACCAAGGTTGCGCTGCTTTCCTTCGGCACCAGGCTGCAGGATTGCCTGGCCGCGGCCGAGGAGCTTGGCGCGGCCGGGCTTTCGACCACGGTCGCCGATGCCCGTTTTGCCAAGCCGCTCGACGAGGACCTGATCCGGCGGCTGGCCCGTTCACACGAGATACTGGTGACGGTGGAAGAGGGCGCGGTCGGCGGCTTCGCCAGCCATGTGCTGCAGTTCCTGGCCCATGAAGGGCTGCTGGAGAGCGGCCTGAAGGTGCGCCCGCTGGTGCTGCCCGATACATTTGTCGACCATGCCAAGCCGGAAAAGATGTATGCCGATGCCGGGCTGGACAGCGCCGGCATCGTGCGCACCGTGTTCGAGGCGCTGGGGCATACCGCGCAGGCCCAGCGCGCCTAGCTTTTAGACGCATTCCCGCGACGCCGACGCGATTCAACTTGGCTGCAAGATGCTAGTCTGAATCAATATCTCAAACGCTTGAATCAAATTGCCGGCGAACAGTCGTAACATGCTGTTTACGCTGCCGTTTGGCGATTTGCTTACCGTGTCCTTTGGCCGTTCTTCAACGCTGCCCTGCTAGAAGGCAACAGGCAGGGGAAAGCAGACCAATGAGATCGCTTTTGGGCGGCATCGCGCTTACGGCCATCGTCGTCTTGTCGGCTACAGCCGAAACGCGCTACGACCGCAAACTCGAAGAGGCGGTGATGGGCGTCGTCGCCGGCAAGATCGGCGAGATCCGTGGCGGCTTCTCCTACAAGCAGGCGCCGCAATTCGTCGTCGTGCCCGATACCTTGCCGAAGGCGTCCAGTTCCGCTGACCGGCCGCGCACACAGGTGTCCGGCGACAGCAGCGACGGTCTGACGCCGGCCGTCGAACGGCGGGTTTCGCGGACCATCTTCTAAAGCATGATCCCGAAGAGACTCTAGAAACTAGAACCACATGTCCCGCACATAGCGACCATCTCTCGGCAAATCCTCGAATGTATCGAGACCCTCGAAATGGTCGATCGGGAGATCGGCGACGGCGTCGGGCGGCGCAAGCCTCACATTGACGGCGATGCGGTAGCGCCCAGCCGCATCGGGATGCAAACCGCGCCAGGCCAGGACGCAAGCGCAGGTTGGGCAGAAGAGAATCTCAAGCGAAGGATGAGCCTTTCCGACGCGCCGATAGGCGCTTACGGGCCCGGCAAGGCGGATGCGTTCGTCGACATAGTCGTAAGCCCAGAGCGTGCCGTAGCGACGGCAAAGTGTGCAATTGCAGGCAGTGATCGAACCGGGATCGCCCTCCAGGGTCCAGTGGGCTGCGCCGCAGTGGCAGGTTCCCGTCAGCATGTTCCTCCTCCACGTTTCGACGGCTAAACGGCATCTCTTTCTTAGCATTGCGTCGGGTCTCGTGCGAGGCTCGACAAACAGCGCAGCGGCTTGATGCGCTCACCGCCTTTCCAACCATGCCTTGTCTGATCGCCAAATTCCTTGCCATCATCGTTGGCTTTCGCCATGAAGGCCGATGACTTCCCTTCCGCCAGCCAGCATACGCCAGCGGCTCGACGAATTGCTCGTCCAGCGCGGCCTGTTTGCCAGCCGCTCGCGTGCCCGCGACGCGGTCGAGCGCGGCACCGTGACGGTCGATGGCATCGTCGCCCTCAAGCCGGGCCAGGCCGTTCTGCCTGAGTGCAACATCGTCGTTGACGATCCGGCGCAAGGTTACGTGTCGCGCGCTGCACTGAAGCTGAAGGCTGGTCTCGACCATTTCGCCCTCGACCCCACCGGCAGCGAAGCGCTCGATGTCGGCGCCTCGACCGGCGGCTTCACGCAGGTGCTGCTCGAACGCGGCGCGGCGCATGTCACGGCGATCGATGTCGGGCACGGCCAGATGCACTCCAACATCGCCGGCGATCCGCGCGTGACGGTAATTGAAGGCCTGAATGCGCGCGAACTATCGGCCGCCGATCTCGGCGGCCGTGTGCCGGATTTCATCGTCTCGGATGTCAGCTTCATATCGCTGAAACTGGCGCTGCCGCCGGCGCTTGCCTTGGCCAGGAATGGCGCAAAAGCTGTGTTTCTGGTCAAGCCGCAATTCGAGGCCGGCCGCGAGGCGATCGGCAAGGGCGGCCTGCTGAAGGACCCCTATGATGCGGCGCGCATTGCCGGCCTGATGCAGGACTGGCTCGATGCCATTCCCGGCTGGCGCTCGCTGGGGCTTCATCTGTCACCGATAGAGGGCGGCGACGGCAACCGCGAGTTCCTGCTCGGCGGCATCAAGGACGTCGAGACCCAGAAGCGATGAGCACCCGTTTCACGATCGCAAGGTTGGGCTCGCAGGGCGACGGCATCGCCGAGACGGAAACCGGCGAGGTTTTCATTCCGTTCGCGCTGCCGGGAGAGGTCGTCACCGCCGCGCGGGAGAAAGATCGCGCCACCTTGATGTCGGTCCTTGAGGCTTCGCCGTTGCGGGTCGATCCGCCGTGCCGGCATTTCGGCGCGTGCGGCGGCTGCGCCGTCCAGCATCTCGAGACTGAAGCCTATCACCGGTGGAAGCGCGAAAAGGTCGTGCATGCGCTGAAGAGCAAGGGCATCGCTTGCGATGTCGGGGCGCTGGTGCCGTGCGCGCCGCACACGCGCCGCCGCGTCGTCTTCACCGCCCGGCGGAGCGAGGCGGGAATGCAGTTCGGCTTCGTTCGCGCGCTGTCATCCGAGATCATCTCGATCGAGGAATGCCCGATCTCGGCGCCGCAGATCGTCGCTGCGCTCGACCGTTTGAGGATGCTTGCCGGACTGATCTGCACCACGACCAAATCGTTCCACATGGCGGTGACGGTGACCGGTTCCGGCCTCGATGTCGCGGTTCACGATTCCGGCAAGCTCGGCGAGAACCAGCGCCGCGTCGCTTCCAACTTCGTCATCGCCGAGGGGCTAGCCAGGCTGTCGGTCGACGGCGAGGTCATTATCGAACCAAACAAACCGGTCGTCCTGTTTGGTGGCGTCGCCGTCGCAGTGCCTCCGGGCGCTTTCCTGCAGGCGACCGAAGCTGCCGAACAGGCGATGGCCAACATTGTCGGCCAGCATTTCGCGCGCGCCAAAAAGGTCGCCGATCTCTTCGCCGGCTGCGGCAGCTTCGCGCTGCGCCTGGCCGCAAGATCGGAGGTTCATGCGGTGGAAGGCGATGCGGCAGCACTCGCGGCGCTCGACCGGGCATTCCGTTTCGCCAGCGGCCTGAAGCGGGTGACCGGCGAACGTCGCGACCTGTTCCGGAGGCCGCTCACATTCAAGGAGTTGAATGCCTTTGACGGCGTTGTCTTCGACCCGCCTCGCGCCGGCGCCGAGGACCAGTCGAAGCAGATCGCGCGGTGCGACGTGCCGCTCGTCGCCGCGGTGTCTTGCAATCCGGTAACGCTGGCGCGGGACCTACGCATCCTCATGGACGGCGGCTACGCCCTGAAGAGCGTGACGCCGATCGACCAGTTCCTGTGGTCGCCGCATGTCGAGGCCGTGGCGCTGTTGGAGAAGCCGAGACGAAGGCGCTAGCAGCCAGGGCCTGAAACGCGCACCAAAAAAGCACATTTTTAGCGCACGTCGTTCAAACTGTGCCAGGAAATTTAGCGCACGTCGTTCAAACTGTGCCAGGAAATTGCCATGAGCACCGCAGCCTTCGAAATTTCGGCATCGCGCTTCGGCGAGGAGCGGGCGCCGTTTCTCTCGCCAAGGCGGGTCGCTGAACTGCTAGGGGTCAATACGACAGAACTGGCGGGGCTGACCGGTCTCGCGCGCAACACGCTTGCCGCCGAGTCCGGTGCGCGCAAGGTCGACGCCGCATTGAGTCCCATCGTCCGTATCCTGGCGATGGCCGGCGAGATGGCCGGTGATGAACATCGTGCGGCGATCTGGTTCAAGCATCAGCCGATCCCCGGTTGGGCCGGAAAGACCGCCTACGATCTGGTTCGCGAAGGCAAGACGGACAAGGTGCTTGCCTATCTGGAGGCAGTCCGCTCCGGCATCTATGCCTGAAACCAGGCTGACCCTGTGGCGCGCTTTTGTGCCGCGCTGGGCCGCTGTGAGCTGCTATGCTTCTTGCACGCGTTCGTATCCGGCCGCCTTCGCGGCCCTGACGAACTTGCGGTCAAAAGTCGCGAAGCCAGCGCAGTGAGCGGACTTGCCCAGATGCAGCGCATCAGCAAAATCCAACCCCTGTTCCGAGAGGTCGAGCGCGGACGACACGACCGCCCCGTCTTCCACCTCTACCGTGGGAAGCCCGCTAAACACCCGTAGCGTACGGGCGATTTCAAGCGGCGCAAAACCGTAGGCGCTGCGCAACACCCATTCGACTTCCAGCATCACCGTGACGGCGACAAAGACCGGCTGGCTATCGATCAGCGCCCGGGCGCGGGAAGACTGCGACGGGTGATCGCCCGTCAGGTAGCGGACGATCAGGTTGGTATCAATTGCGAGCATGGCGCCGCCGCGCTTCGGCGAGCACGCCCGCGTCCATTTCCTCCAACGTCTTCGGCCTGCCACTATAGCGCAGCGATCCAAACACGTCCTCTGGCCGTGTCTCGGCGAAGACTGGCGCAGGCTTCAGTAGCACGCCCTCCGGGGTATCCTCGACCAGAAGGCGTGTGCCGGCATGCCATTCCCTCCGTTTCCGGATCGCGCTGGGCAGGATGACCTGTCCCTTGGTCGAGACCGTAGTTACGAGCTTCTTTGCGGCAGCCATCTCGGCACGTCCTTAGGTGTAAGACGAATGTAAGATAGTCGAAGCTCTCCGCAAATTCAAGGCGCAAGCTACTCCTACTTAAAGCGATGACAAGGCAGTGGGCGGCGGGGATTGGTTGTTCCGGAGCGGCGATAATTCGGCGTCAACTCCATCAAGCCCTGGTGCCGCCGACTGTCATCTGGTTCATCCTGAGATGCGGCTGGCCGACGCCGACCGGCACGCCCTGTCCGGCCTTGCCGCACATGCCGATGCCGGTGTCGAGCTTCATGTCGTTGCCGATCATCGCCACACGATGCATGGCATCCGGCCCGTTGCCGATCAGCATGGCGCCCTTGATCGGTTGCGTCACCTTGCCGTTCTCGATCATGTAGGCTTCGGTGCAGCCGAACACGAACTTGCCCGAAGTGATGTCAACCTGGCCGCCACCGAACGACACGGCATAGATGCCGTTCTTGACCGAGGCGATGATCTCGTCCGGCTCCATGTCGCCCGCTGTCATGTAGGTGTTGGTCATGCGCGGCATAGGCTCGTGCGCGTAACCTTGGCGTCGCCCGTTGCCGGTGGCTTTCATGCCCATCAGCCGGGCGTTCTGGCGGTCCTGCATGTAGCCGACCAGCTTGCCATCGTCGATCAGCACGTTATGGGCCGATGGCGTGCCCTCATCGTCGACGGTAAGCGAGCCACGCCGCTCGGGCAGGGTGCCGTCGTCAACGACGGTGACGCCTTTCGCCGCCACCTGCTGGCCAAGCAGGCCGGCAAAGGCCGACGTCTTCTTGCGGTTGAAATCGCCCTCCAGCCCGTGGCCGACGGCCTCGTGCAACATGACGCCCGGCCAGCCGCTCGACAGCACGATGTCGAAAGTGCCGGCAGGTGCTGGAACCGCTTCGAGATTGACCAGCGCTTGCCGCAATGCCTCCTTGGCCGCGTGCCGCCAGCTGTCCTCGATCAGGAATTCACCAAAATCCTTGCGGCCTCCCATGCCGTAGGAGCCGCTCTCCTGGCGGTCGCCGTCGCCGACCACCACCGACACGTTGATCCTGACCAGCGGACGGATGTCGCGCACCATCTGGCCGTCGGCGCGCACGATCTCGACATGCTGCCAGGAGGCGGCGAGCGACGCCGTCACCTGCCTGACGCGCGGATCCTCGGCCCGCAGCCATGCATCGATTTCCTGAAGCAGCTTGGCCTTGGCCTCGAAGGAAGGCGAGGGGATAGGGTTTCCGTCGCCGTAGAGATGGCGGTTGGTGCGGGCAGGCGCTGCGGCAAGCGTGCCGGAATAGCCGCTCTTCACCGTCGAAACGGCATCGGCGGCGCGCAGCAGCGAGGCTTCGGAGAGGTCGCTGGAATGGGCGTAGCCGCTGGCTTCGCCGGCGACGGCGCGCAGGCCGAAACCCTGGTCGGTGTTGAAATTCGCGGTCTTCAGCTTGCCATTGTCGAACATCAGCAATTCGCTTTCGCTATATTCGAGAAACAGTTCGCCGTCGTCGGCGCCGTTAATAGTCTCGGCAACGATTTGCTTGATGCGATCGTCGGAAATGTCAAATTGGCCGATCAGGCTGTTCATGGCAGGTCCATTCGCAGGAGGATTGTTTCCCACGATGTAGGCGCGAAGGCCCGCACAGACAATCTGAAATGAGATTTGCCGTGACCTCGGCCGGTCAACTCACTGGATCGCGCTACAAGACCCAGTCTCAAGGCAGGGCGGCGAAGCCGTCGGCGAAACCCTTGAGGTCGACGGGAATGCCGATGCCCTCTTCCGGCGTCTGGAAGACGATGAAGGTGCCGGACGTACCGGTCTTCAGCGTGTCGAGCAGCGGTTTTTCCAGGATGACCTCGGCATAGCAGCCGTCCTGGAAACAGCGCACGAAATAGGCGCGGCCGATATCCTTGCCGTCGACATTGAGGCCGAGGCCGTTGGGCAACAGCACGCCGAGCGGCGCCAGCACACGCAGGATTTCGGCCTTGTTGTCGGCTGTGCGCAGCACGACAACGGAAAGACCCATTTCCGGACGGTCCTCGGCGACGACGTTCTGCATCATCACGCATTGTTCGGATGTAGCACCGGCGGGCGTATCGCAGATGATCGACCACGCCCCGTGCGTTGACTTCACCGTGCCGCTTGGCTGCGCGGCATTGGCCAGGCCGGCCTCGGACAAGGCTATTGCGGCGGCAACAAAGATGACCTTCGCCAAGGTTCTCGAAAGCCAAGGGTTCATGACGGCTCCATTGCGAATCACGGCACTTTAAGCCGCACTAAACCCAAGTAAAGGACGAGACCCCGGCGATCTGCCCCGACACAGGCAACAATGCGCTTTTCCGTGCCAATTTCGCCCTAATTGCGACGGTTCCGCGCGCCGCGCGGCTCATTCTACCCGGATGCCGCTCTGGTGATTCGCGGCGAGCCGTCACCGCACGAAGCCAGCGCCGCGCTTGCGCGCAAAAATGCCGCACGGGTTCCGGCGCTCCTTTCTTGCGGAGGCAAATAGAGTATGGTTTGAACCAGCCTTGAATTGTCCGGGATTCCCGTCCCGGCATTGTTCGACATTCTTGCGGTCCGATCGCGAGGAACTGGGAGATGACGAGGGCGATGAGAAAATTCCTGGCAACCGCCAAAATCGTAGCTACTGCCGCCGCCACGTTGTTTGCCGCTGCATCCGCTCATGCAGCCCAGCCCCAACCTTGGGAAACCAGTTTTCAGCCTCCGGCAACCGACATTATGCGGCAGATCGAGTGGTTCGGGAACTACTCGTTTGCGTTCATCATTGTGATCACCGCCTTGGTGCTTTTCCTGATTGCCTACTGCATTTTGCGGTTCCGGGCGAGCGTCAACCCGACGCCGTCGCGCACCAGCCACAACACGCTGATCGAGGTCATCTGGACTGTCGGTCCCGTCGTCATCCTGCTCTGTCTCGCCATTCCCTCGTTCCAGCTGCTGACCGCGCAGTACACGCCGCCGGAAGAAGCCAAGCTGACCGTCAAGGCGACCGGCAATCAGTGGAACTGGGACTACGAATACCAGGTCGACAACACGCTTTCCTTTAATTCCGCGATCCTTCAGGATGCCGACAGGGCTGCTGCCGGCAAGGAAGATCGCGCCGCGTATCCGCGCCTGCTCGCCGTCGACAATGAGATGGTGGTGCCGGTCAGCACCATGACCCGGGTGCTGGTGACGGCGACCGACGTCATTCACGCCTTTGCCATGCCGTCCTTCGGCATCAAGACCGATGCGGTGCCGGGCCGCATCAACGAGGTCTGGTTCAAGGCGGACAAGGAAGGCCTCTATTACGGCCAGTGCTCGGAACTCTGCGGCAAGGACCACGCCTTCATGCCGATCGCCATTCGCGTCGTCTCCGATGCACAATACAAGACCTGGCTGGCGGCAGCCAAGACCGACCTTCCCGGCGCCAACAAGGCGCTGATGGCCGAGGTCGATGGCACGAACAAGGTAGCGGCCGCCGGCAATTGATGCCGCGACCAGAAAAGATTCAGGGAACGGAGCCGACCATGGCGCACGCTGCAGCTCACGACGACCACGACCACAAGCCGTATCATGGCTGGGTCCGGTGGGTGTATTCGACCAACCACAAGGACATCGGTACGCTTTATCTGATCTTCGCGATCATGGCGGGCTGCATCGGTGGCGCCTTGTCGGTCGTCATGCGCATGGAATTGCAGGAGCCGGGCATCCAGATATTCACTGGCCTGGCGCAGATGGTCTACGGCATGAACGGCGACGCCGCCATCGACGGGGGCAAGAGCATGTACAATGCTTTCACCACCGCGCATGCGCTGATCATGATCTTCTTCATGGTGATGCCGGCGCTGATCGGCGGCTTTGCCAACTGGATGGTGCCGATCATGATCGGCGCGCCGGATATGGCCTTCCCACGCATGAACAACGTGTCGTTCTGGCTGCTGCCGCCGGCTTTCATTCTGCTGATTTTCTCGGCCTTCGTCCCGAGTGCGCCCGGCGCCTACGGCGTCGGCGGCGGCTGGACGCTTTACCCGCCGCTGTCGACATCGGGCCAGCCTGGACCGGCCATGGACCTGGCGATTCTGTCAATCCACATAGCCGGCGCCTCCTCGATTCTTGGCGCCATCAACTTCATCACCACCATCTTCAACATGCGCGCGCCCGGCATGACCATGCACAAGATGCCGCTGTTCGCCTGGTCGGTGCTGATTACCGCCTTCCTGCTGCTGCTGTCGTTGCCGGTGCTGGCCGGCGGCATCACCATGCTGTTGACCGACCGCAATTTCGGCACCACCTTCTTCGCCCCGGACGGCGGCGGCGATCCGATCCTGTTCCAGCACCTGTTCTGGTTCTTCGGCCATCCGGAGGTCTACATTCTGATCCTGCCGGGTTTCGGTATCATCAGCCATATCATCTCGACCTTTTCGAGAAAGCCGGTGTTTGGCTATCTCGGCATGGCCTATGCGATGGTTGCCATCGGCGCGGTGGGCTTCATCGTCTGGGCCCACCACATGTACACGACGGGCCTGTCGCTCGACACCCAGCGCTATTTCGTCTTTGCCACCATGGTCATCGCGGTGCCGACGGGTGTGAAGATCTTCTCGTGGATCGCCACTATGTGGGGCGGGTCGATTTCGCTCAAAACCCCGATGCTGTGGGCGATCGGCTTCATCTTCCTGTTCACTGTTGGCGGCGTCACCGGTGTGCAGCTGGCCAATGCCGGCCTCGACCGCCCGCTGCACGACACCTATTTCGTGGTCGCGCACTTCCACTACGTGCTGTCGCTGGGCGCGGTCTTCGCGATCTTCGCCGGCTGGTACTACTGGTTCCCGAAGATGACCGGCTACATGTATTCGCCGGTGATCGCCAACACCCACTTCTGGGTCACTTTCGTCGGCGTCAACCTGGTCTTTTTCCCGCAGCACTTCCTCGGTCTCTCCGGGATGCCGCGTCGCTATATCGACTATCCGGATGCCTTCGCCGGCTGGAATATGGTGTCGTCCTACGGCTCGTACATCTCGGCTGTCGGCGTCGTCATCTTCCTCTTCGGCGTCTTCGAGGCGTTCCAGAAGAGGCGGGTCGCCGGCGCCAATCCTTGGGGCGAGGGTGCGACCACGCTGGAATGGCAGCTGCCTTCGCCGCCGCCGTTCCACCAGTGGGAACAGTTGCCGAAGATCAAGTAGGCGGTTGCCTCCTTAATACGGAACCGCCGGCCGGCCGGCGGTTTTGGCCAACGGAATGATGGACTTTAAGTACGCATGGCCCTTGCCGAAGACAGACTGATTGACGAGCCGGGCTTCCGCATGTCGGAAGCGACGGCGGGCGATTTCTTCGCCCTGCTGAAGCCGCGCGTCATGTCGCTGGTGGTGTTCACTGCGTTTGTCGGCATGGTCGCCGCCCCGGTGACCATCAATCCGCTGCTGGCGGTGATCGCGATCCTGGCTATTGCCATCGGCGCCGGCGCCTCCGGTGCGCTCAACATGTGGTACGACGCAGACATCGATGCGGTGATGACGCGCACCGCCGGCCGTCCCGTGCCGGCCGGCCGCATCCGACCGGGCGAGGCATTGAGTTTCGGGTTGGTGCTGTCGGTTCTGTCGGTGATGACGCTCGGCGTGCTGGTCAACTGGTTGGCAGCATCGCTTCTGGCTTTCACCATCTTTTTCTATGCCGTCATCTATACGATGTGGCTGAAGCGCTGGACGCCGCAGAACATCGTCATCGGCGGGGCTGCCGGTGCCATTCCGCCGGTCATAGGCTGGGCGGCGGTAACCGGATCGGTCAGCCTCGAAAGCTTGGTGCTGTTCCTGATCATTTTCCTGTGGACGCCGCCACATTTCTGGGCGCTCGCGCTCTTCAAGTCGGAGGACTATGCGAAGGCAGGCATTCCGATGATGCCGAATGTCGCCGGCCAGGCCTCGACCAGGCGCCAGATCTTTGCCTATGCGCTGGTCCTCGCACCGGTTGGCGTGCTGCCATGGGTTCTCGGCTTCACCACGCCGGCCTATGGCATCGTTGCATTGCTGCTCGGCGCCGGCTTCGTCTGGTATGCGTGGAAGGTGCTGCAAATGGCCGATGACGACCGGGCGATGAAGCCGGCCAAGGCCTTGTTCGGCTATTCGCTGCTCTATCTCTTCGCCATCTTCGCCGCCTACCTTGGCGATTGCGTTGTCGCGCGCGCGCTGACCATCGGTGGAGCATGAGCATGATCGAAAAGAAGCTTGAACTGGTCACGCTGACCGAACGTCAGCAGAAGGCCCGCCGCAATCGCTCGGCCGCAATCGGTTTCGCGCTGGCGGCGCTGGTCGTCATATTCTACGTCGCGACCATCGTGAAATTTGGTCACAGTTTCCCCGGCTCGATGTGAGCTCACAATGACCAGGCAAACAGTCACCGATCCTACGAAGAAAAACACGAACCGCGTCGTCGCCGGCGTCTGCATCGCGTTCTTCGGCGGCATGATCGGCATGGCCTACGCCGCGGTGCCGCTCTACGCGATGTTCTGCCAGGCGACAGGCTACGGCGGCACCGTCAAACGGGCGACCCAGCAATATGCCGATCGGGTGCTCGATCGCGACATCACCATCCGCTTCGACGCCAACACCGCCGGCGTTCCCTGGCAATTCCAGCCAGTCGCCCGCTCGATCACCATCAAGATCGGCGAAACCGCCGAGGCGCATTTCAGCGCGACCAACAAATTCAGCCGTCCCATCACCGGACGCGCCACCTTCAACGTGCAGCCGGAACTGGCCGGACCTTACTTCAACAAGGTCGAGTGTTTCTGCTTCACCGACACGACGCTGAAGCCGGGCGAGACGCTGGACATGCCGGTCGTCTTCTATGTCGATCCCGACATCGTCAACGCGCCGGAATTGAAGGATCTGACGACGATTACCCTGTCCTACACGATGTTCCCGGTCGACAAGACCAAGCCGGTCGCATCATCGGTGCCGGCCGACGGCCGCCGCAACAAGATTTCAGATACCGAAGCAAGCCTCGGGGGTTGACATGGCAGACGCACACGCAAAACCACAACATGACTACCACCTTGTCGACCCGAGCCCGTGGCCTTTCCTGGGCTCCGTCGGGGCGCTGGTGACCGCGTTCGGCGGCGTCTGTTACATGCAATATCTCAAGGGCGGCGATTTCCCGATCTTCGGTTTCAACATCGCTAATCCATGGTTGTTCTTCATCGGCCTGCTGATCGTCATCTACACGATGTTCGCCTGGTGGTCGGATACGATCAAGGAGGCGCATGAGGGACACCACACCCGTGTCGTGTCGCTGCATCTGCGCTACGGCATGATCATGTTCATCGCCTCCGAGGTGATGTTCTTCGTCGCCTGGTTCTGGGCCTTCTTCGACGCCAGCCTGTTTCCGGGCGAGGTCCATCAATACGCCCGTACCGCCTTCACCGGCGGCGTCTGGCCGCCCAAGGGCCTCGAGGTTCTCGACCCCTTCCATCTGCCGCTCTACAACACCGTCATCCTGCTTCTGTCGGGTACCACGGTGACCTGGGCGCACCACTCGCTCATCCACGGCGACCGCAAGGGCCTGATCAATGGCTTGGTGCTGACCGTCGGCCTCGGCATGCTGTTCACCATGGTGCAGGCCTATGAGTACATGCACGCGCCGTTCGGCTTCAGGGATTCGATCTACGGCGCCACCTTCTTCATGGCGACCGGCTTCCATGGTTTCCACGTCATCATCGGCACGATCTTCCTGTTGGTCTGCCTGATCCGCGCCATGAAGGGCGACTTCACGCCCAAGCAGCATTTCGGCTTCGAGGCCGCCGCCTGGTATTGGCACTTCGTTGACGTGGTGTGGCTGTTCCTGTTTGCCTCGATCTACGTCTGGGCATCGAACGGCGCGATGATCGAACCGCACTGAGATCGAGCTGAGGAAATCGACAAGGCGGCTGCGGCGACGTGGCCGCCTTATCTTTTGCGGCAAATGCTCCTAGGATGACCTCATGAGCGACGACAAGGCGATCTGGCCACCAATCGATCCGATCTCGGCCGGCTTGCATGGCCGCTGCCCCCGCTGTGGCGAGGGCAAGCTGTTCTCCGGATTCCTCACGGTCGGTGATCGCTGCTCCAATTGCGGCCTCGATTATTCCTTCGCCGATGCCGGCGACGGGCCGGCGGTGTTCGTTATCCTGATCATCGGCTTTATCGTCGTCGGCCTGGCGTTGTGGATGGAGGTGACGCTCAATCCGCCGCTCTGGCTGCACCTGCTGCTGTGGATTCCGCTGACGCTGGTGCTTTGCCTGGCGGCGCTCAGGCTGATCAAGGGCGTGCTGCTGACGCTGCAATACCGCAACAAGGCGGCCGAGGGCCGGCTGGACCGCGGCGAATGAGCGAGGCATCAGGTTTGGTGGCCGGCCGGTCGCAGCCCAAGCGCGCATTGGCGCTCGGCCTGGGTATCGTCGTGTTTTTGATCCTGCTGGCGCTCGGCACCTGGCAGGTTCAGCGCCTGCACTGGAAAGAGGGCCTTCTCGAGACAATAGACCAGCGCACGCATTCGGCGCCCGTGCCATTGGCCGAGCTCGAAAAGCGGTTTGCTGCCGCCGGCGACGTGGACTACACGCCGGTGATAGTGACCGGCACTTTCCTGCATCAAGACGAGCGGCATTTCCTCGCCACCTGGGAAGGCCAGTCCGGTTTCGACGTCTTCACGCCGCTACAGCTCGACGATGGCCGTTTCGTGCTGATCAACCGCGGCTTCGTGCCTTACGATTTCAAGGACCCAGCCAAGCGGCCGCAGGGGCAGGTAACGGGCAAAGTGACGGTGACGGGGCTCGCCCGCAACCCGCTGCCGGCCAAGCCCTCGATGATGCTTCCCGACAATGATCCGCAGAAGAATATCTTCTACTGGAAAGATCGTGACGCGATGGCTTCGAGCGCCGGCCTGCCGACAGGTGCGGCGCTGGTGCCGATCTTCATCGATGCGAACGCCACGCCCAACCCCGGCGGGCTGCCAGTTGGCGGTGTCACCGTCATCGACCTGCCGAACAGCCATCTGCAATATGCGATAACCTGGTACGGCCTTGCCGCCGCCCTTGCCGGCGTCCTGATCTCCTGGCTCCGCCGCCCGGCGAAAGACCAATGATCGCCGCCACTACCCTTGACAGGGCAGGGCCGCGCACCTCATTTCGCGCCTTGAGCTCAGAAGTCATAGTCCGATCAACCGGCCTACAATCAGCGTAAGATGCAATCATGCTTCACACAAAGCCGCCGCTGACCATCCGGCTCTGCCAGCCCCGCGGTTTCTGTGCGGGCGTTGACCGTGCCATCCAGATCGTCGTGCTGGCGCTGAAGAAATACGGCGCGCCGGTCTATGTCCGCCACGAGATCGTGCACAACCGCTACGTCGTCGAAGGGCTGCAAAGCCTCGGCGCGGTGTTCATAGAGGAGCTCTCCGAGATCCCGCCCGAGCATCGCCAGAGCCCGGTCGTCTTTTCGGCGCACGGCGTGCCGAAATCGGTGCCAGCCGACGCCAAGTCCCGCAACCTGTTCTATCTCGATGCGACTTGCCCGCTGGTCTCGAAGGTCCATAAGCAGGCAATGCGCCATCAGCGGCTTGGCCGCCACGTGCTTTTGATCGGTCATGCCGGGCATCCAGAGGTGATCGGGACAATGGGCCAGTTGCCGGACGGCGCGGTCACTCTGATCGAGACCGAGGCCGACGCCGCAAGCTTCGTGCCTGCAGACCCGCAAGCGCTCGGCTTCGTCACCCAGACGACGCTGTCGGTCGAGGACACCGCCGGTATCATCCGCGCCCTGCAGCAGCGTTTTCCCGAGCTGCACGCGCCGGCGGCGGAATCGATCTGTTATGCCACCACCAATCGCCAGGAAGCGGTCAAGGAAACAGCGGCCGGCGCCGATCTCTTCCTGGTTGTCGGCGCACCCAACTCCTCCAACTCGCGGCGCCTGGTCGAAGTGGCCGAGCGCGCCGGCGCCTCGATGTCGCTTCTCGTGCAGCGCGCCTCCGAAATTCCGTGGAATGAGATTGCCGGCATTTCGACGCTCGGCCTGTCGGCGGGCGCCTCGGCGCCGGAGATCATCGTCGACGAGATCGTCGATGCGTTCAGGCAGCGCTTCGACGTGACCATCGAGCTGGCCGTGACGGCGACGGAGACGGAGGACTTTCCGGTGATGCGGGTGTTGCGCGATGTCGAACTGACGGCTGCCGACATGGCCTTCGTCAACGGGGCCGCGTAGCAACGATGGCGGTCTACACCGACGTCAACGAGGGCGAGCTCGGCGCATTCCTCAGGAACTATCCGGTCGGCGACCTGTTGTCCTACAAGGGCATCGCCGAAGGCACCGAAAACTCGAATTTTCTGCTGCACACCAGCAGCGGCTCCTACATACTGACGCTTTACGAGAAGCGCGTCGACAAGGCTGACCTGCCGTTCTTTCTCGGCCTCATGGCCCACCTCGCCAGAAAGGGCATTTCGTGCCCGCTCCCGGTCACCGCACATGATGGCGGTGTGATCGGAACACTTGCCGGCCGGCCGGCGGTCATCATCACCTTTCTCGAAGGCCTGTCGCTGCGGCGGCCGACGGCTGCGCATTGCGGCGAGGTCGGCAAGGCGCTGGCGGCACTGCATCTCGCCGGCGCGGATTTTCCGATGACCCGCCCCAACGCCCTTGCCATCGATGGCTGGCGCAAGCTGTGGAATGCCGCCCGCGCCCGCGCCGACGAGGTCGAGCCGGGACTGGCGGCCGAGGTCGATGCCGATTTCACCGATTTCGAGCGGAACTGGCCGAACGGTCTGCCGCAAGGCATCATCCATGCCGATCTTTTCCCGGACAATGTGTTCTTCCTCGGCGAGAAACTGTCCGGGCTGATCGACTTCTATTTCGCCTGCAACGACCTCTACGCCTATGACGTTGCCACGTGCCTGAACGCCTGGTGCTTCGAGAAGGATTTTTCCTTCAATCTGACCAAGGGCACGGCGCTGCTTGCCGGCTACCAAAGCGTGCGGCCGTTGAGCAGTGACGAGAAAGCTGCGCTGCCGATGCTGGCGCGCGGCTCGGCGCTGCGCTTCATGCTGACCCGGCTCTACGACTGGCTGACGGTCCCGGACGGCGGGCTGGTGATGAAACGCGACCCGACCGAGTATATCCGCCGGATGCGCTTCCACCGGGCGATCAACTCTCCTTCCGAATATGGACTGACATGACCAAGCGCGTTGAAATCTTCACCGATGGTGCCTGTTCGGGCAATCCCGGGCCTGGCGGCTGGGGCGCAATCCTGCGCTTCAACGGCGCAATCAAGGAGCTCCATGGTGGCGAGGCTCTGACCACCAACAACCGTATGGAACTGTTGGCGGCCATCTCGGCGCTCAATGCGCTCAAGGAGCCTTGCGTCGTCGACCTTTATACCGACAGCAATTACGTCAAGGACGGCATTTTCGGCTGGATCGATGGCTGGAAACGCAACGGCTGGAAAACCGCTGCCCGACAGCCGGTGAAGAATGCCGAGCTGTGGCAGCAGCTCGACGCTGCGCGCAACCGCCACCAGGTCACCTGGCATTGGGTCAAGGGCCATGCCGGCCATCCTGAGAACGAGCGCGCCGACGAATTGGCGCGGCTCGGCATGGCGCCATTCAAGACGAAGTCGGCGAAACCCGTGCTCGCGTCCGTGCCGCCGAAGGAAGGCACCCAGTCCAGGCAATCGGCGGCCAAGAAGGTTCGGCGCTCGACCCAGAGTTATTGATCCGGTTGAACTGGCGTGTCAGCGGATCAGAAGGGCGGTGCCGAACAGTCCGATGGCAAACACCGTATGCGACACAAGATTGAGGGCGCGGACCTGCATCGGATTGGGCCGCTTCGAAGCGGCCCAGCCGGCGCCCATGCCGGGCGCCAGCAGAAACCACCCGGCGCCGACGGTGACGATGCCGAGCATAAAAGCCGGCAGGAAGGTCGGCGCGGTGAGCCAGGCCGTTCCGGCCAGCACGACCAGTATGACGCCGTAGACGATGCCGACAGCATAATGAAAGGCCCAGCCAAGTACTGATTCATGCGGGTAGGGCGAGGCCTCGCCAATGTCGTCATGGAAGACCTTGCCTTCCCTGAGATGCCAGACCCAGCGGCCGACCAGCCCCCAGTTCGGCCGCGGTTGAGCAAACACCTTGCTCAGGAAAATCGCCCAGACATCCATAAGCGCGGTTGCGCCGATGCCGATCGCGACGCTGCGCCACAAGATGTCGGACATAATCGAGGTCCCCAAAAGCAAGCAGTCCCGAAGGGCCGACACATGGCCCCGAAAACCGGGTCGGCTTTCGGAAGAATCATGCGCCGATGCAAAAGTCAGCGTCCTTTGGACGCTGAGCGCTCGAAGGCGCCCGCCGCCGTCCCAGGCCTATGCTGTCGCCAGGACGGAAAGCTGTCCGAGAATGTGAGCCGCACCGGACTCGTCGACGCCGGGCTTTGTCTCGACATTGAGTGCGGTGACCTTGCCGTCATCGACGATCATCGAAAAACGCCTTGAGCGCAGCCCCATGCCGCCGCTGGAGAGGTCGGCGTCGAGGCCGACCGATTTGGCGAAATCGCCATTGCCATCGGCAAGATAAAGGATTTTGCCTTCACCGCCGCTGAAGCGGGCCCAAGCCCCCATGACGTGAACATCGTTGACCGAGACAACGGCGATAGTGTCGACGCCGCGCGCCAGGATGGCGTCGTAATTATCCAGGTAGCCGGGCAGATGATTGTTGCTGCAGGTCGGCGTGAAAGCGCCTGGAACGCCAAACAGCACGACCGTCTTTCCTGAGAATATCTCGCCCGTCGTGATCGGCTTTGCACCGTCGGCGGTCATTGTCTTGAAGGTCGCATCGGGCAGTTTGTCGCCAACGGAGATCGTCATGATGGTCCTCGCTTGGAAATGGAAGGGAGTGTCCTTGCGATAGCGAATTAAGGCGCGCCCGGCAACCGTCCAGACGTTGGCATCACGGGAATGGCAACAGGCCTTCGACCGCGCCTGCGGCGCTTGTCAGTGTGTAGTGCAGGCCGCCATCGGTTGGCGTTGTCGACGGCCTGTCGAGGATCGGCACAGTAAAGATCAGCTTGCCATCCTTTTCGCTGCGTGCCGGGGCACCGAACATGTAGTCGCGTTCGCCGGCAACGAAGAAGTCGGCGCCCTCGGGGCTGCCCGGAAAGCTCGCTTCGACAATCAGCGTTTCGTGGTCGCCCGGCAGTACGTTTATGCCGAAATCGGGCGTTGCCGTGGCGGGCAGGGTTGCAAGGCCCGCCTTGACCAGTGCCGCATCCTCGGCGTTGTCGGGATCGGCGCCGGGATCGACGGTCAGCCTTGTCTGCACCGGGATGCAGATGGTTTCGCAAATGCCGAGGAAGATGTCCGCATCGATGACGGCCGGTTGGCCGGGCGCGGCAAGCGTGAACGTCACCGGCAACGAAACCGGGTGGTCGTAGCCGGCCCATTTGCCATAGCCGTCGTCATGGCGCTGCGGCGGCGGAAACGAAAGCGTCGCGTCGGCAATGTTGGTGCTGGCCGAGACGTCGATCTGTGGCGGCACGCCCGCATCGCCCGGATCGCGCCAATAGGTTTTCCAGCCGGGCTTCAGCGCAATGTCGAGGACGCCCTGGAGACGTCCGGCCTCGTCGGCTTTGCCGCTTGTTACCAGCCGCACCCTGCCGCCTTCGCTGTTGTACCAGGCCGACGAGGAGGCTGAGGCGGGGAAGCCGGTCGCCGATCCAATGGCCACGCTAAGCAGCAGGATTTTCAAGCTTTGCATGGCGATGATTTGATCGTCTGTTGATGGCCGCACAATGATTTCATGACGCCGCCGGCATCATATTTGCGTGACCTTCGATTTACGAGCCTGATCAAATCGGGCGCCGCCCATCTTTTCGACGCCCCGGAAACGCGTTACGCTGTGGACATGGATTTGTTGCGCCATAAAAGGACGGCCGCAGGACCGGGCTTTCTCGACGATCAGTTCCTGATTGCCATGCCCGGCATGAAGGACGACCGCTTCACGCGCTCCGTCATCTACATTTGCGCGCACAGCGACGAAGGCGCGATGGGGCTGATCATCAACCAGACGCAGCAGATGCTGTTTCCGGACCTGCTCGTGCAACTCGGCATCATGAACGAGCTGGAGGCAATTCGCCTGCCGCCGCCGGCGCGCGACTTCGTCGTGCGCAATGGCGGACCGGTGGATCGCAGCCGCGGTTTCGTTCTGCATTCGGGCGACTACCGGGTGGAATCCTCGCTCGCCGTGTCCGACGATGTCTGTCTGACCGCGACCGTCGACATATTGCGCGCCATCTCCTCCGGCCGCGGACCCCGGCGGGCTCTGATGGCGCTCGGCTATGCCGGCTGGGGTGCGGGCCAGCTTGAAAACGAGATCGTCGAGAATGGCTGGCTGACTTGCCCGGCAAGTGCCGAGCTTCTGTTCGACGCCGACATCGATCGCAAATATGACCGGATTCTCGCCTCGATCGGCATCGATCTCGCGCATCTCAGCCTGGCTGCCGGTCACGCCTGAACCTCATTACGTCCTGAAACTTGTCACGCTTGGGTCAACGGATACTGTTCCTTCAGCGTCTTCAGCACCTGGTCGCCCGGCATCGGCGCGCCGAACATGAAGCTCTGCACGTATTCGCAGCCCATCTGCCGCAACTCCAGCGCATCGCTCTCGTCCGAAATGCCTTCGGCGACAACCGACAGGCCGAGTTCATGCGCCATGTTGACCATTGATTTGAGCAGCACCGCGCGTTTCGGCGTCGCGTCGTCGACGAAGCTCTTGTCGATCTTGATGGTGTCGAACGGAAAGCGCGTCAGATAGGCCAGCGATGAATAGCCGGTGCCGAAATCATCCAGCGACAGGCCGATGCCAAGCTGCTTCAGCTTGGTCAGCACATGGGCGGTCTGCTCGGGATTGTCCATCACCAGCGATTCGGTGAGTTCGAGCCGGAAGCAGCGCGGTTTCAGGTTGGCTCGCGCGATCACCGAGCGGACGTCGCTGACCAGGTCGCGGCGGATGAGCTGGCGGCTGGACAGATTGACCGAGACCGACAGCGGCGCATCGCCGATCTGCTTTTGCCATCCCGCCAGGTCTTCGGCAGCCTGTTGCATGGCAAACAGCCCAAGCTGCACGATCAGGCCGCAGTTTTCGGCAACCGGAATGAAATCCGCCGGCGGGATCATGCCGCGCCGCGGATGGTCCCAGCGCAGCAGCGCTTCGAAGCCTGCGACGCTGCCGTCCTCCAGCCGCACGATCGGCTGGTAGGCAAGCGTGAATTCGCGTCGTTCGATGGCGCGGCGCAGATCGGACTCGAACTGCAGCCGGTCGGTGCCGACGGTGCGGAAGGCGGGACGGAATGGCTCGATCCGGTCGCCGCCGAAGCGCTTGGCCTGATGCATGGCAAGCTCGGCATCCTTGACCATGTCCTCGGCCGAGGTCTGCGTGGCGGTCCAGGTGATCAGCCCGATCGAGGCCGTCAGCACGATCTCGCGCTTGGCGAAGGTGATCGGGTTGTTGATGGCGTGCTTGATGGCATCGGCAATGGCCGCGATGCGGGCCGGATCCTGCTCCGACAAAAGCATCAGCGCGAACTGGTCGCCGGCAAAGCGCGACAGCGAATCCTTCGGCTTGAGCAGTCGGTGCAGCCGCCGCGCGATAGTCAAAAGGATGGTATCGCCGGCCGAGATGCCGAGCCCGTCATTGACCTGCTTGAACCGGTCTATGTCGATGACGAAGACGGTCGGGCGCACCTTCTCTTCGGTGCGGGCAATCGAAATGATCGCCTCCAGCCGGTTCATGAACAGCTCGCGGTTGGGCAGGCCGGTCAGATTGTCGTGCACGGCGTCATGCAGCAGCCGTTCCTCGGATTTCTTCTGCTCCGTCACGTCGACCATGGTGCCGACGCAGCGGATGACCTCGCCGTCCGAGCCGATCACCGGCCGGGCGCGCAACGAAAACCAGTGATAGTGCCCGTCGGCGCCGCGCAGGCGGAAGTTTTGCGACACCCGGCCGCGCCGGTGCTCGAGCACCACGTCGAGTGTCGTGCGAAACATGTCGCGGTCGTCGGCATGCAGCACCGGCAGCCAGTTGCGGGCAGGGCCGCCGAGGCTGTTGGGGGCAAGACCGAGCTGAATGCTGACGTCGGGACGAGTGACGACGCGGTCGCGCAGCACGTCCCAGTCCCACACAGTATCGCCCGATCCGGCAACCGCCAGCGCCTGCCGCTCAAGGTCGGAGAACAGGCCCTGATGCAGCGCGCCGCCGGCAAAAGCGTGCTGCATCACGGTGAAGCCGATCAGCAGGATGATGAGGATCAGCCCACCGCCCAGCGCCGGCTGAGCGATATCGTTGTCCAGCATGCCGGTGATTGCCATCCACGATCCGCATAGCCACAGCAGAACCATCACCCAACTGGGCACCAGCATGATGGCGCGGTCGTAACCGCGGATACCGAGGAAGATGATCAGGCCGAGCCCGGTCAGCGCGGTGGCGGCGAAGGACAGCCTGGCAATGCCGGCGGCAACCGCCGGATCGATGATGGCGACACCGGCGATCAGCACCAGCCCGAGAATCCAGACCAGTGCCCCGTAGCTGAAATGGCCGTGCCACCGGTTGAGGTTGAGATAGGCAAACAGGAACACCACGAAGGTCGCCGCAAGCGCCACCTCCGTTCCGGCGCGCCACATCTGCTCATTGCCCGGTGAGATTTCTATGATTTTGTTGAGAAAGCCGAAATCGACGCAGATATAGGCAAGCACCGCCCAGGCTAGGGCCGCCGTTGCCGGGAACATCGAGGTCCCCTTGACGACGAAAAGAATGGTCAGGAACAGCGCCAGCAGGCCGGCGATGCCGATGACGATGCCACGAAACAGCGTGTAGGAATTGACCGAGTCCTTGTAGGATTCAGGGTCCCACAGATAGACCTGCGGCAGCTTGGGCGAGGCGAGCTCGGCGATGAAGGTAATCACCGTTCCGGGGTTCAACGTCACCCGGAACACGTCGGCGTCGGGGCTGGTCTGACGGTCGAGCGCAAAGCCTTCGCTGGGCGTGATCGCAGCGATACGGGTCGAGCCGAGATCCGGCCAGAACAGGCCGGAATTCACCAGCCGGAAATGCGGTGCGACAATCAGCCTGTCGAGCTGCTGGTCGGTGGTATTGGCCAGCGCGAACACCGCCCAGTCACCGGTCGAGCGCGCATCATTGGCCTCGACCTCGATGCGCCGCACGATGCCGTCCGGGCCTGGCGCGGTCGACACCTGAAAATTCTCGCCCTGGTTCCGGTAGATCAAGACGGCCCCCGAAAGATCGAGCGCAACGTCGTCGCGGGCGATCTTGATCGGTTCTACGGCAAACGCCGAGGATGCCGCGCAGAGCGTGACGATTGCCGCCAGCATAAAGGCAAGCAGCGACCCGTTGCGCAGAAAATTCGTCAAAATCAGCCCTTTGTTCCAACGCCCGGCGGATCGTCCGCGATTCGGGCGTATAGGTAATGGTCCTGCCAGATGCCGTTGATCCTGAGATAGGATCGTAGCAGTCCTTCGCGCCGGAATCCGGCTTTTTCAAGCACGCGGATCGACCGGGCGTTATCGGGGATACAGGCAGCTTCGATCCGGTGCAATCGCAGCGTTTCGAAGGCGAAACGCGTCACCACTTTGACGGCATCGGTCATCAGGCCGCGTCCGCTGAAGCGCTCGCCGATCCAGTAGCCGATATGGCCGCTTTGGGCGACCCCGTGGCGGATATTGCCGAGGGTGATACCGCCGGCCAGCTTGCCGCTGCTTTTCTCGAAGATGAAGAAGGCGATCGCCGTCCCCTGCGCGTAGTCCTCGCGGTAGCGCCCGATACGATGCCGCCACGCCGTGCGGTCGAGTTCGTCAGGGGTCCATCGCGGCTCCCACGGCTCAAGAAAAGCGCGGCTTTCACTGCGCAGCACCGACCACTCGCGATAGTCGTTGGTCAGCGGTACGCGCAGCGTGACAAGCTCGCCCTTCAGTGCCGGCAGGTCGCGGCGAAAGAAAGGGAGCGCGAACACGACGCTCGAATAGGCTTAGACGGCAAGCTTACGGGCAGTGGTCTGCGTGCCCGAAAGCGAATCGAGGATGGCCTCATAGGGCGCGAGCGTACCCACCGGCCCGACGGCTGTAAGCGTCGGCTTGGTCGAAAAAAGCCGGGACGACAGATCCGTCAGCCGCTCGACAGTCAACGCCGCCAGCCGCTCCATCAGCTCTTCCTTGGCGATCGGCCTGCCGAACAGAAGCAACTGCCTGGCGATCTGCGAGGCGCGGCTGGCCGGGCTCTCGGCCGACATGATCAGCCCGGCGCGGTATTGGGCACGCGCCCGGTCGAGCTCCTCCTGCAGGATGTTTTCACCGGCCTTTTGCAGCTCGTCGATGATCACAGGCACCAGCTCGGCAATATCGCTTTGTCCGGTCGCCGCATGGACCCCGAAGACGCCGGTGTCGGAAAAACCCCAATGGAAGGCATAGACCGAATAGCACAGGCCGCGTTTTTCGCGGACTTCCTGGAAAAGTCGCGACGACATGCCGCCGCCCAGGATCATCGACAGGACCTGGGAGGCATAGAAATCGCGGACGTGATAGGCGCGGCCCTCGAAACCCAGCACGATCTGCGCGTCCATCAGGTCGCGGTCCTCGCGAAAATCGCCGCCGACATATTGCGCATATTGCGGGACGGTGCCGTCGGCCTTGCCGCGGAAGCTGCCGAGACGCTTTTCGACCTCCCGCACGAAATCGTCGTGCTTGATATCGCCGGCCGCCACCATCACCATGTTCTCGGCGCCGTACTGTCGTTCGATGAAGTCGTGCAGCTGCTTCGAAGTGAAGGATTTGACGGTTTCCGGCGTGCCAAGAATCGAGCGGCCGATAGTCTGGTGGCGGAAGGCGGTCTCGGTAAAGTGATCGAAAACGACGTCGTCGGGCGTATCGTGCGCGGCGCCGATCTCCTGCAGAATCACATGCTGCTCTCGTTCCAACTCCTGCGGATCGAATTCGGATTCCTGCAGGATGTCGGAAAGGATATCGACGGCCAGCGGCACGTCGTCGCTCAGAACCCTTGCATAATAGGAAGTCGTCTCGACGCTGGTGGCGGCATTGATCTCGCCGCCGACGTCCTCGATCTCCGAGGCAATCTCGAAGGCGCTTCGCCGCCTAGTGCCCTTGAAAGCCATGTGCTCGAGCAAGTGCGCCATTCCGTGCTCTTCGTCACGCTCGTTGCGTGCGCCCGACTTGACCCAGGCGCCAAGGGCAACAGATTCGAGGCTTGGAAGGGTTTCGGTGGCGACTGTCAGGCCGTTCGACAGACGGCTTACCTCAACACCCATATGGCAATTACTCCCTAACGCGCCGCCCGCGTGTGGCGGCCGAGATAATCTTCCACCATTTTCAGGTCGGATGGAAGTACCGTGTATTTTTCCTCGGCGCTCATCAACCCGCCTAGCCATGCAGGCAGGGCAGGCGACACGCCGCTGGCGGCTTCGACGGCGGCGGGAAACTTTGCCGGGTGCGCAGTGCCCAGCACCACCATCGGCACCTCACCCGCAGCCTTGCCGGCGGCCAGATGCACGGCCGCGGCCGTATGCGGGTCGAGCAGATAGCCGCTCGCCGCAAGTGTGGTGCGGATGGTGGCGGCGACCTCGTCCATGGTGGCGCGGCCGGCGTCGAATTCGGAGCGGATCTTGGCGATTTCGCCGGCCTCGATGGTGAAGGCGCCGGACTGCTTGAGCCCGTTCATGTAGCGCCGCACGGTCGAGGCATCGCGGCCGGACGCTTCGAACAGCAAGCGTTCGAAGTTCGAAGACACCTGGATGTCCATCGAGGGCGACGTGGTCGAAAAGACCCCCTTCATGCGGTATTCGCCGGTCGCCAGCGTGCGCGCCAGAATATCGTTGTCGTTGGTGGCGATGATCAGCCGTTCGATCGGCAGCCCCATCTTCTTGGCGGCATAGCCGGCGAAGATGTCGCCGAAATTGCCGGTCGGCACGGTGAAGGAAACCGGCCTGTCGGGCGCGCCGAGCGACAGGCCGGACGAGAAATAATAGACGATCTGGGCCATGATGCGGGCCCAGTTGATCGAGTTGACGCCGGACAGCGATACCCGGTCGCGAAAACCGTGGTCGTTGAACATGGCCTTTACCAGGCCCTGGCAGTCGTCGAAATTGCCTTCGATCGCCAACGCATGGACGTTTGCGGCGGTCGAGGTCGTCATCTGCCGCTGCTGTACCGGCGAGACGCGGCCGTGCGGGAAAAGCACGAAGATGTCGGTGCGGTTGCGCCCGGCAAAGGCATCGATGGCGGCCCCTCCGGTGTCGCCGGAGGTGGCACCGACAATGGTGGCGCGCTGGTCGCGCTCGGCCAGCACATGGTCCATCAGCCGCGCAAGAAGCTGCATCGCCACGTCCTTGAACGCGAGCGTCGGGCCGTGGAACAGCTCCAGCACGAAGCTGTTCGGCCCGGTCTGCACCAGCGGGCAGACGGCCTCATGGCGGAAGGTCGCATAGGCTTCGCGCACCAGCCGTTCGAACACTGGCGCCGCGATCTCGCCGCCGAGGAACGGCGACAGCACACGGATGGCAAGATCGGGATAGGCAAGGCCGCGCATGGCGCGGATCTCGGCTGCGGAAAAATGCGGCCAGGCGCTCGGCAGGTAGAGCCCGCCGTCGCGCGCCAGTCCGGCCAGCACCGCGTCGGAAAATCCAAGCGCGGGCGCTTCCCCGCGGGTACTCACATATTGCATCGTCACGTTTCCATTGCTGCCGGGAATTTTCGCCCGCCGCGAGGTGGTGGATTTCTGCGCAGGCTCAGTCGCATTTTTGCCGCGCGGTTGATATACGTCACCGGCTTTGCGAGAGGGAAGTGCAGTTCATGGCGTTTCATTCATTCAACGGTCGTTTTGTCGCGGGTCTGGCGCTCGCCGGCTTTATGCTTGCCGCCGCAGGTTGCCAATCGAGCGACAATGGAATTCTCGGCTTCGGCAAAAAGGATACAACACCGCCACCGCCACCCGATCCCAAGGTGCTTTCCAGCCAGCTGCAGGCCTATTGCCCGAAAGTGACGTTGCGGGACGGCACCGCCTTCTTCAATACCTACGCCAAGAGCGGTCCGAAGCCGAAGAAAAAAACCGATGTTGCCGCCGAGGAAGCCGCCCAGCCGGCAGCGGACGCGGCTGGCGCCGATCAGCCGGACGATTCCGCCAAGATCATCTATCAGGCCTCGATCACCGATGTGACCCGCGACTGCAGCCGCGCCAACGGCTCCTTGTCGATGAAGATAGCCGTCGCCGGCAAGGTCGTGCCTGGCCCGATGTTCACCCCCGGGACCATCACCATGCCGATCCGCATCGCGGTGATGCACGGCACCGAAGTTCTCTATTCGCAGCTTCACTCCTATCAGGTCCAGGTTACTGATCCTTCGAGTGCCACGCAGTTCGTCTTCACCGATTCCAACGTCGTCGTTCCGGAGCCGACGGCGAAGGACTACCAGGCGTATGCCGGGTATGACGAGGGCGCTCCGAAAGTAGCGACAGACAAGCCGAGGAAGAAGAAAGCCGCCGCGACCAACTAAGCCGCTGCATTCGCGCCACGGCGGTTGGAGGCGGCCTCTCAGGCGTCCGCCGACCATTCCGACAGCGCGGCGATCACGCTTTTCAGTTCCGCCCAGCGGCGGATGACCGTTTCCGCGCCGGCCTCGGTCAGCGCATCGGCGTGGCCGGGATAGCTGTGCGCCGCGCCGGTGAAGCCGATGACGCGCATTCCCGCCGTCTTGGCGCCGGTGACGCCATGCACCGAATCCTCGATGACAAAGGTGTTCGCAGGATCGGCCTTGAGCTTTTCCGCGGCGAACCGAAACACGTCCGGCGCCGGCTTGGATTTCCCGGTCGGGGTTTCCAGCGAGGAAAAGATACGGCCGGCAAAGAACGGCAAAAGCTGCACCTTCTCCAGCATGAATTCGATTCGCTCCGAACGCGAATTCGAACAGACGCAGCGCGGCACTGCTACCGCGGCGACAGCCTCGTGCGCCCCGTCGATGGCACGCACATCGCTGCGCAGCCGACGATCGACCAGCTGTTCCTCCTTGTCGATCAGCGAGGCCTGGAACGGGATCCGGGACTTTTCCTCGACCCGCATCATGATGTCCTTGAAAGTCAACCCGGCATAGACCGCGGAAATCTCCTCGGCCGATATCTCGTAGCCGGCCGAGGTCAACAGCTCGGCATCGATCCGCGCGGCGATGATTTCGGAATCGACGAGCACGCCGTCGCAATCGAAGATGACAAGGTCTGGCTGAGGCATGGTGATCCGGAAAGCGGGATGAGGGGAATGCCGAGGCCCTTTGGTCCAAACGGCTCAGGCGGCGCGGCATACACCAACAGGCCGTGCTTCGCAAATTCGGCGGGCTGCTTCACTGAATATTTACGCTGATCGGTAACCATAACGGACAGTAAACAGTAACGCGTGCCTTGGGTGTCACAATGTCTGCCGTGCGTCTTCTCGACGAGCTTTCCGATGCTCCCCAGCAATCCGAGTGGCTGGATACGATCCTGAAGGGCGACTGCGTCGCCGCGCTCGAACGGCTGCCGGAAAAGTCGATCGACGTGATCTTCGCCGATCCGCCCTATAATTTGCAGCTCGATGGCGATCTGCACCGGCCCGACCAATCCAAGGTCGATGCCGTCGACGACCATTGGGACCAGTTCGACAGTTTTGAGGCCTACGACGCCTTCACCCGCGCCTGGCTGCTGGCGGCGCGCCGTGTGTTGAAGCCCAACGGCACGATCTGGGTTATCGGCTCCTACCACAATATTTTCAGGGTCGGGGCAAAGATGCAGGACCTGGGCTTCTGGATCCTCAACGACGTCGTCTGGCGCAAGACCAATCCAATGCCCAATTTCCGTGGCCGCCGTTTCCAGAACGCGCATGAGACGATGATCTGGGCATCGCGCGACCAGAAGGGCAAGGGCTACACTTTCAACTACGAGGCGCTGAAGGCATCGAACGACGACGTCCAGATGCGCTCGGACTGGCTGTTTCCGATCTGCACCGGCGGCGAGCGCCTGAAGAACGACAATGGTGACAAATTGCATCCGACGCAGAAGCCGGAAGCGTTGCTTGCCCGCATCATGACGGCATCGACCAGGCCGGGCGACATCGTGCTCGACCCGTTCTTCGGTTCAGGAACCACCGGGGCTGTGGCCAAGCGGCTTGGCCGCCACTTCGTCGGCATCGAGCGCGAACAAACCTATATCGATGCCGCCATGGAACGTATCGATGCGGTCCGGCCGCTGGAAGGCGCCAACTTGACGGTACTGACCGGCAAGCGGGCTGAGCCGCGCGTCGCATTCGTCACGCTTCTCGACAATGGCTTGGTGGCGCCAGGCGCCACGCTCTACGACGCCAAGAAGCGCTGGGCGGCAAAAGTGCGCGCCGACGGCACGCTGGCCATCGGCGACAGTGCCGGGTCGATCCACAAGATCGGCGCCGAGGTGCAGGGGCTGGACGCCTGCAACGGATGGACCTTCTGGCATTATGAGCGCAGCGGCGGCCTGACCCCGATCGACGAGCTTCGCCGCATTGCTCGGCTAGGCATGGAGCGGGCGGGCGCCTGACGGCTTCCGAGTTGCGACAGATCGGTTAATGCGAAGGCTCAACCAACTCCTGGAACCGATTCAAATCACACTTTGATCCCAAGACGCTCAAGGTCCGCCCTGAGCGTCCTTGCATCGGTGAACAGCACCGACTGCCAGCCCGCCGCCTTGGCGCCGTCGACGTTCTTCTGGCTGTCGTCGATGAACAGCGTCGCTGACGGTTCGAGGCTGAACGCGGCGACGTGGTGGTCATAGATGGCGCGATCCGGCTTGATCTGGCGGATGTCGCCGGAAACGGTGACGCCGCGCGGCCGATTGAGGAAATCGAAGCGCTCGCGGGCCTCGGCGAGCGTATCCGCAGCGAAATTGGTGAGCATCGTCACGTCATGGCCGCTGTCGATCAGGCCGATCATGATGGCGACGCTGTCCTCATAGGCGTGAGGCACCATCTCGTGCCAGTGCCGGCGGAAATTGCGGATATTTTCGGCGTGCTCGGGATATTGCGCGATCGCCAGCGCTTCGGCCTCTTCCCAACTGCGGCCGCGATCCTGCTCGATGTTCCAATCATGCGTGCAGACATTGTCGAAGAACCATTTCCGTTCGTCGGGATCGGGGATCAAGCGACTGAAGGGCAGGTCCGGATCATAGTGGATCAGCACTTTGCCGATGTCGAAAACGATGTGGCGGATTTCAGTCATTCTTCTCTCTTTCAACGCGGCCGCTGCTTTTTCGTCGCGCCCGGTATCGCCGCTTCGATTACCTTTTTCATGACGCTCGGCAGCGCTTCCCCGGAAATTTCATGCGCCAGCGACCAGAAATGCCCGGCCGGGGCGACGCTGTCGGTGTCCGCCTTGAACACGTAGAGTTCAAGCGCAAAATGAGTAAAGACATGGCCGATGCGTCCGGCCCGCCGCCAGTCGCCGGGGAACGGGGCTGCCGCTTCCGTGGTGGCGCCGTCTATGCGCGCCGTCCAGCCGGTCGTCGGCACCTCAGTCATGCCGCCGAGCAGGCCCTTTTCGACGCGCTTTCGCAAAAGCACGGCGCCGTCGCCCCTGACGGCAACGAAGGCGGCACCGCGGCGTAGGGGTCTTTCGGCCTTGGGCAGGCGGACCGGAAAGCGTTCGGGGTCGCCCGAGATTGTGGCGCTGCAATCCTCGCGAACGGGGCACAGCATGCAGCGGGGCCGGCGCGGCGTGCAGATCGTCGCGCCCAGGTCCATCATCGCCTGCGCGAAGTCGCCGGGCCTTGTCGGGGGAACCATGCGTTCGACCTGGCCGCGTATCTCGCCCTTGGCTTCGCCCAGCGGCGTGGCGATCGAAAACAGCCGTGAGACGACCCGTTCGACATTGCCGTCGACGACCGCGGCTGGTCGGTCGAAGGCGATCGCTGCGATCGCCGCCGCCGTATAGGCGCCGATGCCGGGCAGTTCCTTCAAGCCGGACTCGCTGTCCGGAAAGCGGCCGCCTTGCCGCGCGACGAGATCGGCACAGGCTTTGAGGTTACGGGCGCGGGAATAATAGCCGAGCCCGGCCCAGGCCTTCATGACGTCTTCGGTCGGTGCCGCCGCCAGCGCCTGGACCGTTGGCCATTTCTGCACGAACGCCCGGAAATAGGATTTTACCGCCTCGACCGTGGTTTGCTGCAGCATCACCTCGGAAAGCCAGACCAGATAGGGATCGGGCCGCGCCCCGCCCGCCAGCGTGCGCGGCGAAACGCGCCAGGGCAGGTCGCGGTGATGCGCGTCGTACCAGCCAAGCAGCCGGGAGGCGATCTCGACATTGTCTCCGGATACGGCCTTGCGGGTCTGGTCGTGCAGTGCCATTGATCGAGGGTCGGCCCTAATCCATTGGTGCTGAAGCTGGAGAACGCACATGGCAGGGAAAAGGCCCTTCGGCAATCCCGTTCCGGTGAGCGATCTCGCAACCGAGATCCTCGACCCAGTGCTGCGCAAGCGGGCCGGTATGTCGATCGGACTGGTCCAGTCATGGGAAGAAATTGCCGGGCCGCGGCTTGCCGGCCGCTCGCGCCCGGAAAAGATCCAGTGGCCGCGCCGCATGCACGAGGACGATCCTTTCGAACCGGCGGTGCTGGTGATTGCCTGCGAGGGTGTGGCGGCGCTGCATCTGCAGCACGAGACCGGCGAGATCATCAACCGGGTCAATGCCTTCCTCGGTTTCAATGCGATAGGTCGCATCAGGATCGTGCAGAAGCCGGTAATGGCGGGCAAGGACAAGCCGAAACCCAGTTTGCGGCCATTGACTGCGGCCGAGAAAGCGAAGCTGTCGGGCACCGTTCGTTTGATCGAGGACGGCGGGCTGCGCGCCTCGCTGGAGCGGCTTGGCGCCACCATTCTCGGTCAAAAGAAACCGTGATCTCGCGCTATCGTGATGGTATGCCCGGATTTGGCGATTGGAATGGGGGCGGTAATGCCTTAATTCGCGCCAACTCTCGCTTTTTGTAGACTTTGCATTGCAAAATCCAACTGTTGCCAGGTGATTCGTATGATCCGTTCCTTGTCCCGCAGAAACCTTTTGACTTCGCTGGCCGCAATACCAGCGGTGGCGCTGCTTGCCGCCTGCAGCGACTCGGGCGAGAAAGCCGAGGCGCAGGATGTGAAGCCTGCGGCTCCGGAACCTGCGAAGCCGGCCGCTCCGGCCGCCGCGGCGGCGCCGGAGGCTCAGGGCACGGTCGATATGGCGGCGCTGCTGAAGCCCGGCGCATTGCCCGACATGCAGCTCGGCAAGGACGATGCAAAGGTCACCATCGTCGAATATGCATCGATGACCTGCCCGCATTGCGCGCATTTCGCCGAGACCACTTTTCCGGAGCTGAAGACGAAATATATCGACACCGGCAAGGCCCGTTACATACTGCGCGAGTTTCCGTTCGATCCCAGCGCCGAGGCCGGTTTCATGCTGGCGCGCTGCTCCAAGGACAACTATTTCCCGATGGTCGACGTACTGTTCAGGCAGCAGGCGAACTGGGTTGGTGTGAACAATACCAAGGACGCACTGCTGCAAATCGCCAAGCTTGCCGGTTTTACACAGGAGTCCTTCGAGGCCTGCTTGACGGACCAGAAACTTCTGGACGATGTGAGATCCGTCCAGAAGCGCGGCGCCGACGAATTCAAGGTCGATTCCACACCGACCTTTTTCATCAACGGAAAGACCTACAAAGGGGCGATGTCGATTGCGGAAATGTCGGCCATCATCGACCCTCTGCTCTGACGTTTCGGCAGCGCCGAAGCGGCGTAGCTTCGGCGTGCGCACTTCTTTGTCTTGCCGCGGGTTCTCTTTGCAAAACCGCGGCACAGTTTTGCGAAACTTGGCTATGAGCCGGCGCGAATGAAGTTCTCGCGCCTTCGCCTCCTCGGCTTCAAATCCTTCGTCGAACCCGGCGAGTTCGTCATCGAACGCGGCCTGACCGGCATCGTCGGGCCGAACGGCTGCGGCAAGTCGAACCTGGTCGAGGCGCTGCGCTGGGTCATGGGCGAAAGCTCCTACAAGAACATGCGTGCGTCCGGCATGGACGACGTCATCTTTTCCGGCTCGGGAACGCGTCCGGCCCGCAACACCGCCGAAGTCACGCTGTTCCTCGACAATAGCGACCGCACCGCGCCGTCCGCCTTCAACGACGCCGACGAGTTGCAGGTCTCGCGCCGCATCGAGCGCGAGGCCGGCTCGCTCTACCGCATCAACGGCAAGGAGGCTCGCGCCAAGGACGTTCAGCTGCTGTTCGCCGACCAGTCGACCGGCGCCCGCTCGCCCTCGATGGTCGGCCAGGGCCGCATCGGCGAGCTGATCCAGGCAAAGCCGCAGGCGCGCCGCGCGCTGCTGGAAGAGGCGGCCGGAATTTCCGGCCTGCATACGCGCCGCCACGAAGCCGAGCTGCGGCTGAAGGCGGCGGAACAGAACCTCGAAAGGCTGGACGACGTCGTCGGCGAGCTGGAAAGCCAGATCGAAAGCCTGAAACGCCAGGCCCGCCAGGCCTCGCGCTTCAAGAACCTGTCGGCCGACATCCGCAAGGCCGAAGCGACGCTGCTGCATCTGCGCTGGACGCTGGCCAAGACGCAGGAAGGCGAAGCGCGTTCGGCGCTGGCGATTGCCACCGCGCTGGTCGGTGACCGTGCCGCCGCCCAGATGGCTGCCGCCAGGGAACAAGGCATCAACGCCCACCGGCTGCCGGACCTGCGCGATGCGGAAGCCGCTGCCGCCGCCGCCTTCCAGCGTCTATCGATCGCCAAGGCGCAGATCGAGGAAGAGGCAGGCCGCATCCGCGCCCGCCAGGCTGAGCTCGACCGCCGACTGCAACAGCTCGATGGCGACCTTGCCCGCGAGGAGCGCATGATCCGCGACAATGCGGATATCCTCGAACGCCTCGCCGCCGAAGAAGCCGCGCTCAACGCCGAAAACGCCGGCGCCGCCGAGCGCGAGGCCAGCACCCGCGCGGCTTTCGAGCAGGCGGCATCGACGCTTGCCTCGAGCGAGGCCAGGCTCACCGCGCTGACCGCCGAACGGGCGGAGGCTGCCGCCTCGCGCAACCAGATCGAACGGACGCTGCGCGACACCGCTGAGCGCCGCGACCGCTTTGCCCGCCAGCTTGCCGATGTCGACCGCGAACTGTCGGAGATCGTCTCCAGGGTCGCCGGCCTGCCCGATCCCGCCGAGAAGCGGCTGCTGGTCGATCAGGCGCTGACGCTGCTCGAAGAGGCTGAGGCAGCCGCCATTGCCGCCGAACAGGCGGTCGCCGAGGCGCGTGCAGGCGAAAGTGCTGCCCGCCCACCGGTTCAGGACGCAAAGGCCGAGCTGGCGCGGATCGAAACCGAGGCCCGCACGCTGGCCAAGATCCTCAACGCCGCCAGCGGCGATCTATTTCCCTCGGTGCTGGAGCAGATCAGCGTCGAGCGTGGCTACGAGACGGCGCTGGGTGCCGCGCTTGGCGAAGATCTCGCCGTGCCGCTCGACCGCAGTGCGCCGGTACATTGGGGCCAGAGCGAAATCCAGCCTGCCGACGCCGCATTGCCCGAAGGCATAAGGAGCCTCGCCAGCGTTGTGCGTGCGCCGGCACAGCTGGCCCGCAGGCTGGCCCAGATCGGCATTGTCGAAGCCGCCGACGGAAGACGGCTGCAGACGCTGCTTGCTCCCGGTCAACGGCTGGTCAGCCGCGAAGGCGCGCTCTGGCGTTGGGACGGCTTCACCGCCAGCGCCGATGCCCCGACCGCCGCCGCGCAGCGGCTGGCGCAGAAAAACCGGTTGGCCGAGCTCGATGCCGAAGCAGTCCATGCCACGCGCACCCTGCGCGAAGCTGAACAAGCCCTTGCCCAGGCCGAACAGGCGCTTGCCCAGGCGAGCGATGCCGAACGCAACGCCCGACAGGCCGGGCGCGACGCCCAGCACTGGCTCGACGCTGCCCGCAACACGCTGGCCGAGGCCGAAAAAGCCGGCGGCGAGCTGTCGAGCCGGCGTGCAGCACTTGACGAGGCGCGCGCACGCATTGTCGACAGCCATGAGGAAACGGCGGCGGCATTCGTCGAGGCGGAAATGCTGCTGCAGGACGCGCCCGATCTCGGCGATCTGCAATTGCAGCTCGAGCAGTCGGCCGCCAACGTCGCCCGCGACCGCGCCGCCCTTGCCGATGCGCGTGCCGTTCACGAGGGCCTGACGCGGGAAGCCGAGGCACGTGCGCGTCGGCTCGACGCCATCGGCGTTGAACGGCGCAACTGGGTCGAGCGCGCCGAAAACGCCTCGACGCAGATCGCGGCGCTCGGCGAACGCAAGGCAGAGGCCGAGGCCGAGCGCGAGCAACTGGCCGACGCCCCCGACGAGATTGACGCCAAGCGGCGCGCCCTGCTGTCGCAGCTCGCCGAGGCCGAAAGCCTGCGCAAGGCAGCGGGCGACCGCTTGCAGGAAGCGGAGAACCGGCAGTCCGAGCTGGACAAGGCTGCGACTGCTGCCATCCAGTCGCTGGCCGAGGCGCGCGAATCCCGCGTTCGCGCCGAAGAGCGGCTGACCGCCGCCGACGAGCGTCGGCTGGAAGTCGAGGCGCGCATCCAGGAAACGCTGAACACGCCGCCGCATCTGGTGATCCGCCACACCGGCCTCGAATCCGACAGCCCGATGCCCGAAATGGCCGAGATCGAGCGTCAGCTCGACCGGCTGAAGGTCGAACGCGAACGGCTCGGTGCCGTCAATTTGCGCGCCGAGGAGGAGCAGAAGGAACTGTCGGACCGGCTGGAGACCATCGTCTCCGAGCGCGACGACATCATCGAGGCGATCCGCAAGCTGCGGCAGGCGATCCATAGCCTGAACCGCGAAGGCCGCGAGCGGCTGCTCGCCGCCTTCGAGGTGGTCAACGGCCATTTTCAACGGCTGTTTTCGCATCTGTTCGGTGGCGGCACCGCCGAGCTGCAACTGATCGAGTCCGACGATCCGCTCGAAGCGGGGCTCGAGATCTTGGCGCGCCCGCCCGGCAAGAAGCCGCAGACGATGACGCTGCTGTCCGGCGGCGAGCAGGCGTTGACGGCGATGTCGCTGATCTTCGCCGTGTTCCTGACCAACCCGGCGCCGATCTGCGTGCTCGACGAAGTCGACGCGCCGCTCGACGACCACAATGTCGAGCGTTTCTGCAATCTGATGGACGAAATGGCCGCAACCACCGAAACGCGCTTCGTCATCATCACACACAACCCGATCACCATGGCGCGCATGGACCGGCTGTTTGGGGTGACCATGGCCGAGCAAGGCGTCAGCCAACTGGTGTCGGTTGACCTGCAGGCGGCCGAAGCCATGCGCGAGGCAAGCTGACGCATCAGCTTAATGGTGGTCTCCACCTCGGCTTTCGACTATAGCACGACAAAATGGGCCGGATCTGCCGCTCCAGATACCGGCCCGGCTATGCGCGTGGAGAAGCTTGTTGCCTATACTTGTCACCGGAGCCGCGGGGTTCATTGGCAGCCACGTTTGCCACCATCTGCTCGACCGGGGAGAAGCGGTCGTCGGCGTCGACAACATGAACGACTATTACGACCTGGCGCTCAAAAAGGGGCGGCTTGCCCGCCTTCTGCCCCACAAGGATTTTTCGTTCCACCAGATCGATATTGCCGAACAGGGCGCGCTTACAGCCGCTTTGGCCGGGCAAGGCATCGTTAGGATCGTGCACCTTGCCGCGCAGGCGGGCGTGCGCCACTCACTCGACAATCCGCGGCTCTATATCCGCTCCAATGTCATGGGCCACCTCGAAGTGCTCGAATTCTGTCGCGCCGAACCGGCATTCGAGCATCTGGTCTATGCCTCGTCGAGCTCGGTGTATGGCGGCAACCGCAGCGTGCCGTTCAGCGAAGCCGATCCGGTCGACAAGCCCGTTTCGCTTTACGCTGCCACCAAGAAAACTGATGAGTTGATGAGCCACACCTACGCCCATCTGTTCGGCATACCGCAGACCGGCCTGCGGTTTTTCACGGTCTACGGTCCCTGGGGCCGTCCCGACATGGCCTATTGGATGTTCACCCAGGCGATGCTCGAGGGCAAGCCGATCCGGGTCTTCAACAATGGCGAAATGTGGCGCGATTTCACCTACATAGACGATGTTGTGAAGGCGGTTGTCGCCGTGCTCGACAAGCCGCCGGCGGCTGACGTTCCGCCGAACAGGCTCTACAATGTCGGCAACAACCGGCCGGTGCGTCTGGGCGACTTCATCGACATTCTGGAAAGGCTGCTCGAGGTCAAGGCAATCCGCCACAACGAACCGATGCAGGCGAGCGACGTCGAGAAGACTTACGCCGACATGACCGCGCTGGAGCGGAATTTCGGTTTCAGGCCTAGCGTTTCGATAGAGGACGGGCTGAAGAAGTTTGTTGCCTGGTACCGGCCGTACTCGAAGCAGTGATTTGCAACGCTCGCCGTGACGCCTTCAAGCGTGACACCTGGAGTGGGGCGCAAGTCGGTCCGCAAAAGCATCATTTTGTCCTAACATCCTGTTAACCACATGCTTGCTGAAAAGTATCCGATTAACCTTTGAGGCGCTTATGACCGCTATGTTTCGTGGCTTGCTGTTCAGTATGAGCTGTGTGGATGTGCGGATTCGGGGGCTATTTCGGTTCAGTCCGGGATGCGGAAGCTTTGCTTGCGCGCATGACGTCTGCGATCGCCCATCGCGGGCCGGATGAACAAGGGAAATTCGTAGCGCCCGAGGCTGGACTTGGGCATGCGCGGCTGTCGGTGATCGGGATTGGCGATGGCCAGCAGCCGATGTCCGACGAAACCGGCAATTTGACGATTGCGTTCAACGGCGAGATCTTCAACTACGTGGAATTGCGCGAAGGGCTGCTGGCCAAGGGCCGACGCTTCCGCACATCGAGCGATACCGAAGTTCTCCTGCAGCTGTATGACGAGATGGGCGAAGACTGCCTGTCGCTCCTGAACGGTGATTTCGCCTTCGCGATTTGGGATAACCGGCGGCGGCGGATGGTGCTTGCAAGAGACCGCATGGGTGTTCGGCCGCTGTTCTACACCAGCAAGGACGGGGTGCTCTACTTTGCGTCGGAGATAAAGGCCCTGCTGAAGATACCCGGCGTCTCGGCCGAAATCGATCCGATTGCACTCGACCAGATCTTTACGCTGTGGGCGCCGATCGCTCCACGCACGGCTTTCCGCAACATCCACGAGCTGGAGCCGGCAAGCGTGATGATCGCGACACAGGGGCAAGTCACGGTCAAACCATATTGGCACCTAGACTACCCGTATCCGGATACGCCATCGAAGATCACCAATGAGGACGACGCGGCCGAGGAACTGCAGGCCCTGTTGACCGACGCGGTGAGGCTTCGCATGCGCGCCGACGTGCCGGTCGGTTCTTACCTTTCGGGCGGGCTCGATTCATCCCTCGTTTCGGCACTCGCGGCCGGCATGACTCCTCTTAAGCTGCAGACATTTTCCGTGACGTTCGACAGCGCCGAGCATGACGAAAGCGCCTTCCAGACCGAAATGGCGTCGGCAATTAGCACTCAGCATCGAACCATCGCCTGCCGTGCCGGCGATATCGCCGGTGTGTTTCCCGAAGTCATCCGCTTTACCGAGCGGCCGATCATCCGCACCGCCCCGGCCCCCCTATATCAATTGTCTGGCCTCGTTCGCCAGGCCGGTTTGAAAGTGGTGCTGACAGGCGAAGGCGCCGACGAGGTCTTTGCCGGTTATGATGTCTTCAAGGAAGCGCGGGTTCGCCGTTTCTGCGCGCGACAGCCGGCATCGCGCATAAGGCCACAACTGTTCCGCAAGCTTTATCCCTATCTGCCGGGCCTGCAACAGCAGTCCGTGGAGTACCTGGCTGCGTTCTTCGGAACCGGCAGCGCTGCCCTGGACGATCCGCTGTTCTCGCATCGGCCGCGGTTCAAGACCACATCAGCGGCGAAGATGTTCTTTTCCGGCGACCTGCGCGCGACATTGAAGGGGTATGACGCAGCCGAGGACCTGGCCAGCCGGTTGCCTGAGGCATTTTCCCGGTGGCATCCGCTGCATCAGGCGCAATATCTCGAAACCCGCTTTCTCCTGCCGGGCTACATCCTCTCCAGCCAGGGCGATCGCATGGCCATGGCGCACGGTATCGAAGGGCGTTTCCCCTTCCTTGACCATCGCTTGGTAGAGTTTGCGGCCCGACTTCCGCCGGAGGTGAAGCTGAAGGGACTGGTGGAAAAACACATATTGCGCAAAGCTGCCAAGCACCTGCTTCCGACGGCCATCCGCGAGCGCACCAAACAGCCTTACCGGGCACCGGAAGCCCGCTCCTTCGTTGGAGCGGGAGAACTGGACTACGTACGCGACTCACTGAGCGAGGCGAGCATCGCCGCCGGAGGACTATTCAACGCCAAGGCGGTGGCGAACCTGCACGAGAAATGCCGCTTGCAGCCAGCGTCCGGATTCCGCGACAATGCGGCTTTCGTCGGCATTTTGTCGACGCAACTGTGGCAGAAGATTTTCACTGGCGAAAAGGTCGGTGCAGCACGAGCGGCCTGAGAAATCGAGGGAATGAAAAATCATGATAGCAATCAAGGACAAGGTCAAAACCTTTGTCGTCGACAACTTCCTGTTCGGGGACACGTCCTACGAGCTTGCAGACTCCGCATCACTGATCGAGAACGGCATCATCGACTCGACGGCCGTGTTGGAGCTCGTGGCATTCATAGAGGATGATTTCGGCATAGCGATGGTCGATGCCGACATCGTACCGGCCAATCTGGATTCGATTGACCGCATCTCAGCCTTCATCAAGGCAAAGGCAGAAGCGCTGGCAGCGTAGGCGCCATCGGCGAGGAGCGTCCGTGCGGATCGAACATTTTCTGACGGCGAAGGCCGCTGCCCATCCAGCCAAAACGGCATTGATCACCGAGCACAAAAGGCTGTGCTATGAAGAGCTGGACGATCTTTCGAGCCGTCTGGCCGCCGCCCTTTTCATGAATGGCGTCAGGCGCGACGACCGGGTGCTGATCTTCATGGACAATTGCTGGGAGGCTGCGGTTTCGATTTTCGCAGTTCTTAAAGCAGGCGCGACTTTCAGTCCGATCAACGCATCCACCAAGGCCGAAAAGCTGGCCTACATCATCGCCGATTGCGATGCCGCTGCGATCCTCACGCAAGCAAAACTGATGCCCGTGGTCGCCGAGGCGTGCGGATCGTCCGGCAAGACCGGCATCTTCGTGGCTTCCACCGTTGCTGCCGATAATCAATGCCCGGCAGGGGCCACATCCCTGGCGGATTGCTTGACGTTCCAAGCCAGGGAGATTGACCACCGCGGCGTTGACGTCGATCTTGCGATGTTGATCTACACCTCGGGCTCGACCGGCCGGCCCAAGGGCGTGATGATGACGCACCGCAATTGCGACGCGGCGGCGGGCTCCATCATCACTTATCTGCGCAACTCCCCAGACGACATCATCTTGAATGTTCTGCCCCTCGCTTTCGACTACGGCCTCTATCAGTTGCTGATGGCTGTCAGGCTCGGCGCCACGCTCGTGCTCGAGAAGTCCTTCGCTTTTCCCCAGGCGGTCTTTGAACGCATCCGCCAGGAAGGCGTCACCGGGCTTCCGCTCGTGCCCACGATGGCAGCGATGATCCTGCAGATGCGTGATCTGGCGCCGGGCTTCCTGCCCAGCCTTCGCTATATTTCCAACACGGCGGCTGCCTTGCCGCCGGCTCACATAGAACGCTTGCGGTTCCTTTTTCCCGGTGTCAGGCTCTATTCGATGTATGGCCTGACGGAATGCAAGCGCTGCACCTATCTGCCGCCCGAGGAGCTCGACCGCCGGCCGGGGTCGGTCGGAATAGCCATTCCAAACACCGAAGCCTTTATCGTCGACGACCATGGGCAACGAGTGCCGCCGGGCATAGCAGGTGAATTGGTCATTCGCGGGCCGCACCTCATGCAGGGTTATTGGCGAAACGAAGCTGCGACGGAACAAACCCTGCGCCCAGGCCCGAACCCTTGGGAGAAGGTTCTCTACACCGGCGATCTGTTCAGGGCCGATGAGGACGGCTTTCTCTATTTCGTCGGCCGCAAGGACGACATCATAAAGACACGGGGAGAGAAGGTGGCGCCCAAGGAAGTGGAAGCCGTGCTTCATGCTCATCCGGGCATCGCGGAAGCGGTGGTTGTCGGTGTGCCGGATCCCGTGCTCGGGCATGCGATCGGCGCAGTTATAGTACGCTCCGACCCAGCGCTTGGCGAAAAGGATATCATTCGCCACTGTGCACGCCACCTTGAGGACTTCATGGTCCCCAAGGTCATCGAGTTCCGCCGCGAGCTGCCGAAGACCGATACCGGCAAGGTCAGCCGTCGGCTTGCGGCAGAGATGATGGAGGCCGCGCAATGAATGTTCGCCCGACCGAGGATGCGCGGACCTTTCTGGCGCAGGCTCTGGCAATCGACCTGATCACCGAAACGGACCGTATCGTAACGGCCTTGCGCCAGCAGTTGCGCGGGCTTCGCAAGCGGGGCCTTGTGCTCGGTCTTTCGGGCGGGATCGATTCGAGCGTGTCGGTCGCGTTGGCCGCACGTGCCGTCGGCCCCAAGAATGTGCTTTGCCTGTTCATGCCGGAAAGCGATTCCGATCCTGAAAGTCTGCGGCTCGGCCGCCTCGTCGCCGAAACTTTCGGTGTCGAGGCTGTGACGGAGGATATCGGGCCGATCCTGCGCGCAATGGGCTGCTACCAGCGTCGCGACGCCTTCATCCGCGAATTGGTCCCGGAATACGGCGAAGGCTGGGCTTCGAAGATCGTGATCGCGAACGCCCTTGAGGGCGGGGGCTACAATATCTCGTCGCTGGTGGTGCAGGATCCCGAAGGCAAGCAGACGAAACTGAGAATGCCGTTGCCTGTCTATCTCGGCGTCGTCGCCGCTACCAATATGAAACAGCGCACCCGCAAGCAGATCGAATACTATCATGCTGATCGTCTGAACTTCGCCGTTCTTGGAACACCGAATCGGCTGGAATATGATCAGGGATTCTTCGTGAAGAACGGTGACGGCGCCGCGGACGTCAAGCCGATCGCCCACCTCTATAAAACGCAGGTCTATGCGCTGGCGCCCCATCTCGGCGTTCCGGAGGAAATCCGGAACCGGCCGCCGACCACCGATACCTACTCGCTGGCGCAGACACAGGAGGAGTTCTACTTCTCGCTTCCATATGACCGTATGGATATTTGCCTTTACGGTCTCAACAACGACATGGCGGCCGAAGTGGTGGGGCAGGCGGCGGGGTTGGCCGCCTCACAAGTGGAACGCGTCTGGGCCGATATCATCGCCAAGCGCAAGGCGACGCGTTATCTGCATCAGCGTCCGCAACTCGTCGAGGAAGTCGAAGAACTCGGTACCTGACCTGCTTCGAGACCGGCCACGTCCCAAAAAGCGCCTTAGGGTCAAAACTCAATCAGCGGGCTGCCGCCAATGGCCGAGATGGGCGGGAAGTTGCCGTTCGTCTCATCTGCCAGACGAGCACGTTGCGCCAGGAGCGGAAGCTTAGCAGGGTCACGCCAGGGCCCAGTTAGCGCTACGAAGCAGACCTTCAGCCTGTGCCGGAAGCGGGGCCCGGCTTACCAAGTGGCATATCCAGGAAGCGCGTCCCCCTCCTCAGCTAGAGCCTTTCACGTTTTGATGGAAGCGTAGCCGGCGTTTGCGAAGTAGTTGTTGCATTCGGTTGCCTCGATCGTTTCAACGAG
>NZ_JAMYPO010000027.1:0-94502 GCF_040320365.1 Mesorhizobium sp. M0701 | reverse complement strand
GGAAGGCTGACATGGGCGAGAGCGCTGCGCCGGTGATGTAGCGCAGGCCCGTTTCGTGCAGCGTGCGGAGCGTTTGCGCGTCGCCGAGAATCGCCCCGCCAAGGGCATCGCCGTGCCCATTGATGTATTTGGTCAGCGAGTGGAGCACGAGGTCTGCCCCATGTTCGAGCGGCCGCTGGAGCGCGGGGGAGGCGAAGGTGCTGTCGACTGCAACCTTTACACCGCGCGCGTGGGCGCGCTCGGCAATGGCAGCGAGATCAAGGATGCGGCTCAGCGGATTCACCGGCGTCTCGAAGAAAACAAGCCGGGTCCGCTCGGTAATCGCGGCATCGAGATTTTGAGGATCGGACAGGTCGACCGCGACGACCTTGATGCCGAAGCGGGGAACCGCCTGTTCGACCATGGCAAGCGTGTTCGCATAAAGCGTCCTGTGGACGATGAGTTCATCCCCTTGGGACAGGAGCGACAGGATCAGCGTCCCGAAAGCCGCCATCCCCGAGGCAACGACCAGACCTGCCTCGGCTCCTTCCAGATTGGCAAGCCGTTGTTCGAGGATCTCCGTCGTCGGATTGTATTCGCGCGCATAGAGCCTTCCGCCAAGCGCGGCGGCGGCCTCGTTCGCTGCCACGCTTTCGAATCCATAGGTCGAGGTCAAGAAGACTGGCGGCTGAACGGCATTGGAAAAGCCGGCCGGATCGTAGCCATGATGGATCGCCCGAGTGGCGAATCCGGGACCGGTGTCGTTGAGCGACCGCGTGAGAGCATCGGTTTCGGATTGATAGGAACGGGTCATTCGGCCTCTAAGATCTTGCTTGGGTTTCCGAAAGATTGACGGCAAACTGGCCAATGTGAAATATCCAGTTGGCGATGAATGAAATGGTCCAGTCTTCAAGTGCCGGTTCTGCAGGTCGCTCGCACGCGATGGGTGCACGCCAGATCTACGAGGCTCTTCGCGAGCAAATCCTCGGCGGCGTCTATGAAACCGGCAGTCAGCTGCCGTCCTCCCGAGGCCTCGCAAATGACCTTGGGGTTTCGCGAACGACGGTGACGGTCGCCTATGACCAACTGACCGCGGAAGGTTTCATCGACGTCCGTAAAGGCGCACGACCTCGCGTTGCATCCTCGCTGATCGGTCCTGAGACGAGCCGCACCGTCGCGAAACGAGTCGGCCCGGTTCATCTGTCCGCCTATGGCGAACGACTGCGCGTTACGCCGCCCTGGCCGGATTATCTGCCGACTGGACTGAAGGTCGATTTCCGCTATGGCGACCTGGCGCCGTCAGACTTCCCCGCATTGGTCTGGAAACGTGCGATGAACGAGGCGATGGGGCAGCGCCCGTTGCGTCTTGCCTATGACGATCCTCGCGGCTCGCGCCGGCTGCGCCAGGCGCTCCAGGGCTATCTCTGGCGCGCCCGAACGCTGAGCTGCGACCTCGAGCAGATCATCATCGTCAACGGTTCGCAGCAGGGCCTCGATCTGTGCGCTCGCCTACTTCTCGATTCCGCCGACCGCTTCGTCATCGAGGACCCGTGCTATAGGATGGCGCGTCAGGTCTTTGCCAGTACGGGTGCCTCGCCCGTCCCGGTCACCGTCGACGAGGACGGGATGAAGACGGAGTTGCTGGCGGGGATCGGGGCGCGACTGGCCTATGTCACGCCATCGCATCAGTTTCCGCTGGGCGGCGTCATGCCGATCGCGCGCCGCCATCAGCTTCTGGAATGGGCGCGGCAAAACAACGCCTATGTGATCGAGGACGACTACGACAGCGAATATCGCTACGACATCAATCCGGTCCCTCCGCTGCACAGTATCGAGGACCACGGGGCTGTCATCTACCTCGGCACGATCTCCAAAACGCTCTCGCCGATGCTGCGTATCGGCTACCTCGTCGTCCCGCCGGAATTGCAGGAGGTCTTCGCAACCGCCAAACAATTCGCGGACCGGCATTCGCCGGTGGCTGAACAGGAGGCGCTGGCCTCTTTGATCGAGAGTGGCGGCTACGAAAGCCATGTGCGCCGCGTCCGCAGGCTGAACGGCGAGCGTCGGGAGACGTTGTTGGGCGCCTTGCGGCACAGCTTCGGCGATCGCATCGCTGTCCAGGGAGCAGATGCCGGGCTGCACGTCGCCGTTTGGCTCAAAGACCTGCCACGATCGCAGGAACCGGCACTGGTCGAAGCCGCCCGACGTGCGGGCTTGGGGCTACACCTAATCTCGCCGCTATACGAACAGCCATCGGACGAAGGCCGCGCGGATCGCGTCGGTCTTGTCATGGGATATGCCGCCTTGAGCATTAGGCAGATCGGGAAGGGCGTTGAGGTCCTGCGAGAGGTTGTCAAGCAGGTGCAAGACGCGATGCCGGCGCGGAACAACTGAGACAGGGGGAGGTCAAAGCAGGCGCTGAAAACGGTCCGAGGGGGCCCCGTATTTCTTTGCAACAGCCAACTGGACTGGGAAAACGCCATACCATGCTGTTGATCAGGCCAGTTTGGCGGCAGATTTTCGTGCGAGACGAATTTCCGAAAGCGATGCATGACCCGGCAAGGAAAGCTGCTTCACATCCATATCGCGCCCGCTGCCTCCTATGAAATGGAGGATCTGGAGGAGGCGTAGCTTGTTGCCGGCCGAGGTGGGCTCGAGCACCCGCAAGACATAATCGACGATCTCTATCAGGCCTTGTCCACCGCCGAATGATGGAATTATCCAGCGCATGGTGCGGCATGCACCATGGCGACGCCAGAAGATCTGGACGCTCGACAAGCACCTTTCTTGAAACATTTCCCGAACCACCCGCAGCGCAAAGCCTCCCCATGAGAAAAGAGTATCCCATGTCTTTCACGCCATTGATTGCCCCGAGATCAAGGCCCGCTACCGGGATTTTCATCTGATCAGCATTGTGGTGCGGAACGCTGGAATCGACGTGCCGGATGCACAGGCGTTGAACGACACGATTGCGGCGGCGGAACAGGCGGCGCTTCGCGATGACGCCCAAAGGGACGCGCGTCTTGCGGCGTGGGCCGTTGCCTACGAGGCTTTCGGCACAAAGGCCAATCGAACGCCGTGCTCGGCCGCCGCGCTTCTCAAGCGGGTGCGGAAAGATGGCTCTCTCCCGCGGATTTCCCCACTGATTGATGCCTACAATGCCGTCAGCGTGTTGTATGGCGTTCCGATTGGCGGGGAAGATCTCGATCTCTACCAGGGGTCCCGAGACTTTTAATTGCGAAGGGAGCGGAGCCATTCGACACGATCGAGCAAGGTGAAATGGTAACCGAGCATCCCGAACCGGGCGAAGTCATCTGGTGCGATGATTCCGGTGTCACGTGCCGCCGCTGGAACTGGCGGCAGGGGCGGCGCACCATGGGTCACGGTCGATACCCGCGCCATGTGGCTCGTGCTGGAAGCCTTCGGCCCAATGTCAGCTATACAGATGACGGGCACCGGAGAGCATTTGATGGGACTTATCCAAGCGTTGTGCCCGGGTGCGCGAATCGAAATCGCGCGGATCGACGAGTCCACTACATCTCGTGTCCCTTAGGGCATGGTCCACCTTTCGGAGAAACACCCCACTCAGCCCTGTCCGGATCTGGCGCTCCTTGCTCGCTCCGCTGGCCTACACAGTTGATCGCGAACGACCCAGAACGGCTCTCGAAAACGAGGGTCGAACGAAATCAGATCATTGCTTGTTCTCCCTTAGCGTTGTTTGGCGTACTTTTATCGCGATGCCTCCAGTGGGGATGGTCCAAATTGCGCAAGCTCGGTCGAGTGATCGCGGAGAAGCTTAATGTCGACTAAATCGAAATTCATGGAGCGGTACGGACAACGGGTGCGAACCCGGGACGTCGTCCCGGTGTCGTCAGGCTCTCCCGTCCGACTGAGCCTCAGTTTTCTTCACGGCGCGAATACTCCTGAGGCCGCCCGGATTCTCGTTAAGAGACAGCTGCCGCTCAGGACGGCCCACGCGATACTCACGGAGATGGTCGATCACGGCAAGGCGTTCGTGACGGTTCCTTGCGTCGACGACCTATTGGCACTGAAGAATGAACTGTCGTCCGCAGGCGTGATCGCGAAGGTTCATGCGCCGCGGCCGATAAGTGTTCGCGAAGTCCGGGATCGCACGAAGCTCTCTCAGGAGGCATTCTCCGTGAGGTATGGCCTCGATCTGGCAACGCTTCGAAACTGGGAGCAAGGTCGCTCGAAACCGGATGCAGCGGCGAATACTCTCCTTTGGACCATCGCCCGGAATCCGGAAGCAGTCGAAGAATCGCTGGACATGGAGGACGGAGTGGCTGCCCCTTCGCCCTAAGGGTGCCGATCACTTCGGCGCGCGGCAATTCGGCCGCCAGCGCGATGACCGGCCGCCGCGCGGTATCGACAGCGCGCGAGCCTCATGCGTCAGACGCCTTCCTTGGCATGTCGCACGCCAGATCCCAAACATGATTCCATCGCAACGAGCTGGTGACGGAAGCAGTGCCTGCACTTTGGAAACGAGCCATTTGCGTTCTCAAGGACGTCGCGACTCGTCTCGTCCAGTAAAAGTCGCACTCATTGTCAATTGCGATGTTCCGCAGTCAGCTGGCCGTTTATTTTCCTAAGATCTGCGTTATAGGCCGGGGTGTTGTCGCCGTTTCGGCGGGTAAGATGGGATAGGCGACCTCGGGTGCCTTTCCGGTCAGCGAGTTGAGGAAGGCAACAAGCAGGTCGACTTCTTCGTCCGCCAGTACCACGCCAAGCTGGGTGGTTCCCATGATGGCAACGGCCTGTTTCAGATCCCAAACCTTGCCCGAATGAAAGTATGGCGCGGTGAGTGCTGCGTTGCGCAGCGGCGCCACGCGGAAAACATAGGAATCGTCGGCTGCATTGGTGACCGCAAATCGGCCCTTGTCTTTTTCCGGCAGGACCTCGGCGCTGGGCTGTTCCACGAGGCCGAAGGGGTAATAGGCTTCCCCACCAACGTTGATGCCGGCATGGCAGGACGAGCAGCCTTTGTCCATGAAAAGCGCCAGGCCCTGTTTCTGTTCGGAAGTCATGGCAGCCTCATCACCATTGAGGAAGCTGTCGAAGGGGGCCGGGGTGACCAGTGTCGCCTCGAAGGCTTCGATTGCCTTGGCGAAGTTGTCGAAGGTGACCCGATCGGCTTCAGCCGGAAAAGCTGCATCGAACCAATCGACATATTGCGGCATCGACTTGAGGGTGGCGATGACTTGACCCGGTGTATTGGCCATTTCGACGCCGGCTTGGACCGGTCCCTTCGCCTGAGCCTTCAGGTCTTCGGCACGACCGTCCCAGAACTGGGCGATGTTGAAGACAGCGTTCAGTACAGTCGGCGCGTTGCGCGGTCCCTTCTGCCAACCATGGCCGATCGAGGTTTCTTGATTGTCGTCGCCGCCGGTGGCCAAGTTGTGGCACGAGTTGCACGACAAGACGCCTGACGCCGAGACGCGTGGATCGAAGAACAGTGCCTTGCCGAGAGCGATCTTCTCCGGGGTGATCGGGTTATTGGCGACTGCCGGCGTGGTGGATGGCAAAGCCCTGAAGGTGGCCAGTGCCGTTTCTCTGAGGTCTGTGGGGATCGAATCCGCAGCAAAAGCGGTGGCTGCCAGCAAGGGGACAGCCATCGTACTGAATAGGATTTTCATAAATGATCTCCCTGCGTCGTCCACGCAGCCACTCTGGGATACGCAGCCCATGAACGCCCTGCGCTAGATCAGCTGCGGGAGAGGACCGGGGTCTGACACCTGTTTTCGCGGCAGAGCTTGGACCGTCCGGGAATTGAACGCTCTTCTCGATTGGATTTCAGGGAGGCGGAGGATCGCTGCTCGGCAAGCGGCGGCGCCGGAGCCGTGCTCCGGTTCTCTCTGCGCCTTCTACCATGAAGAAATCGGGTCCGCCGCCGTGTCAGATTTCGGTTCGGGTTATCTGTTCCGCTGCAGGACCTGCTAGATTTCCGGCGTGCCTTCGCCAGATCGACGTTGGCCGAAATCGATCCGCGATCGCGTCTTGTAGCACCCTTTGCGGGACAATCTTATTTTCGACTGTGGAGGGCCGTTGGGCTGAGCGAAATTAAACGAATTTCAAAGGGCGCCCGAGTAGCTGTTTTGATTGACTTGTGAGGCCTATAGCCTCCATCGAGCGAATATTGGCAGACGACGGAGCACAATTTTGGCTTCGTTTATCATCTTGCTTCAATAGGACAACTGCTTTGCAATAACTACACGGCAATTTATCATCATGAATTTTAGAGAACCACGTCCAACGCAGTGATTTAACATCGGAAGCGTTGCAGTCCTGTCGCGAGACAGCTGATCTACAAATACAACAAGATGATTAACATCGCCAAAGGGCGCAAAATATTGTTTGTTCGCTATAGTACGCTCCAGCTGCCGGCGAAATCTCGATATAATAACCTCGTCGGCGTACCCGCTCCAGCCTCACATACGACTGCGACGCCTATACTTACGCTTTTCCACTGCCCGACATGCAGGCAGCGAGCCATTGCATCGCGGAGGTTGCATCTTCCAACATAGCGACCTGTTCCCCAAAGCGGGAAAAGTCTTGCGCGCTGCGCTCGCAGGTATTCGTCCGTTGTATGCATCAAAGCACGCCCTGGGGGCGGCTTCGTAGATCCGGTCTCTGCGATGTTCTGGCCATTCGTTGAGAAAATCGATAGCATCCGCAGGACTGGCAATCTCTTGCACGATGTGCGCTGCACGCCTTACGAAAAGTGGGCTGCTGAAAGTCCCTGAGCTCATTCGTTCTTCCCGACCTGCTGAACCGCTACTTTGCGTGAACAGGCGCCTCCTCTACACCCGCCCACCATTGCGGAATGTGTTGTCACAGCGATAGGGGTTCAACAGCAAAGCAGCGGCGTGATGTCCTCGGTTTACCAGCGGGCCAATCCCTAACATCCTGCTGCGAGAGCGGCTCACCGGATGAATCTACATCGTTTCGACCATTGCGAATCAACGCTTGATAGTTCCTCCACGCGCCACCAGGAAGCGGCCACTGCTCTGCCACCGACTTCACAGCCAAAGAGAGGATGGCGAACAGAAACAGCCCGCTTCGTTTCGAGATTACTGGTCGTCTGGCGCAAAGCTTACGGCCGAGACGCGCCTGAAAATGCGCAAGCACCGCGGCAGGTCGCCAACAACGGAACGCATCAACGGTCATGACGGCGCGATACCGCGCTATAGATCTCGCTGCTGGACGAGCATCGCAATAATCCTGTCGAGACCTTGGTTGCTTTCAGCGGCGACCGCCACTATGAAGCGACGCTTCGCCGACTGTGTTTCACGCCGCCTGGAGAGTTTCATGACAGAAGAAGCCGAAAAAAACATTGACACCCTCATCGAGCTCACGGCCGATGTCGTCTCAGCCTATGTCTCCAACAATCCGATCCCGGTGGGGGATCTCCCTGCCCTCATCGGCCAAGTGCACGCGGCGCTGAAAGGGACGGCGGAAGGTGTCTCTGCAAAAGAGCCGGTTGCGCTGACGCCTGCAGTCCCGATCAGGAAGTCGGTGACACCGGACTACATCATCTCCCTTGAAGACGGGAAGAAATTCAAATCGCTAAAGCGCCATCTGTCGACCCACTATGGGCTGACGCCGGATGGATATCGGGCCAAATGGGGCCTACCGGCGGATTATCCCATGGTCGCGCCGAACTACGCCGCGGCGCGCTCGTCATTGGCCAAGACAATGGGGCTCGGCCGCAAACCGAAAGCGCCGGAAGCGCCGGAGCCGGCGCCGACGAAGCGAACCCGCAAGAAGGTCGCGGCTTGATTTCGGCAATGGAGATCCGTTCTGGAGCGTTGCAGCCATCGGCTTAATCTGCGCGTCATATAAAAAGGCGGGGCCAACCCCGCCTTCCTTTCAAACAACTTTGTTTCATGAGGAATTCGCGACGCCTGCTCGCTCCTATCGAGCGGCCGTGAGGACCTCCGGACCTACGCGCCCACTCTTGCCAGGACGTTTCAACCAGCTTTGCTGAGGCTGCCAGCGGAGGATTTGCCGGTGCGGCGATCCTGCTCGATCTCATAGTTGACCTTCTGGCCGTCAGCGAGGGTCGAGAGGCCCGCACGTTCGACAGCCGAAATGTGGACGAAAACATCCGGACCGCCATTGTCGGGCTGGATAAATCCAAACCCCTTGGTGCTGTTGAACCACTTTACCGTTCCAGTAGGCATATACGTGTTCCTCCTTAACAATTGCAACGTGGGCAGGCCATTAGGCCTGCCCGACTCATAGCCGAGACTTAGGCGCAGCAAAAAGCGAAAAATTGTTAAGCCCCGATCAGCTGGCGCACTCCATTTTGGCCGTAGTCGCCAGCAAGCAGTGTCCTACACTACCGCTCGAGCATGGCCGGAAGCACCCGATCCTTCCAACGCTCCTCAGCGCCACGTCTATGGCTGGTGCTTGGAGGCGCGGGACGTAAGGCCGACCGCTGCTCGTGCCGCCAGGTCAAAGGCCGGGTGGTTCACGGAGCTACCTTCGTGCATAACGGCTTGGCAAGCGCTTGAAGGAGTTTCGAATTGGATTGTTTCAAGAGGGTCGAGGAGTTAATCGATGCCACCAGCGTGGAAGCGATCGATAACGCGCGCGTTTTGCTGGACCAGTTCAAGGGCAAGTCAGAAACAGTCGCCCAAGCGATCGATGACTTCCTACTTGATTTCATGACCTTGCTGTTTGTGGTAGAAGCTACCCGCGAGCGGTTCCACAATCCGGCGAGGCGGTTGGCGCGTATCAGATTGAGCAGGATCAGGCTGTTACTCACCCGATGCTCTTGACCTAAGGGACCACGCCGCCAGCGATGCGTTTGCAGCGGCAAAGAAGGCAAAATCTGTTCGCCGGCAAACCGAGCACAGCCAGGCGGTATTTACGCAGATGAATTCGATCGCGACCGCCAAATTCTCCTGTTTGGTACCCAGCGACGACGGCAAGCGCGCGCACCTTCCGTGCTGCTGTCCTCCAGCGACAAACGTGCCTGCATGCCCCCATCCACGGCGAGCTCGACGGTTGTTTCTTACGTTTGACCAAGGTCCCGCGCAAACACTCCCCTTTCCCGCAGCAACTCATCAGGCTCAACGGCCTGGCGGCAGGCGCATTACGCCAGAAGCGCGCTACCGCATCGTTTTTTCCGGCCCGAGTCCTACGATCTTCGTTTTCCAGCGCCTCGCGGATATCGCCCAACTCGCCGATCTTTGATCAGATCCGTCTTCGCGCGCGAGCAGGCTCCGCGCTCGAGTTGGCTGGGCTGCTCACGCCTCTGCCCTTCAGCATCGACCCGGTCTGGCTGTCGAGGACAGGGTTCCGCTGGGGCGACCAACATCTCCATTCTCACCTCAGTGCAGCGGCCATTCGAAGCGCATCCTATACCCCTCCCCCGGCAGCGCACCCAATCGTCTTCCGAACGAAGAAGATATTCTCAGCCGCGCGCGCGTCGCGTTCGGCCCTGTCCGATGTCCGACAATGTCGGATGCGCAACATGGCAGAGCCCGATTTTGTCTACTGCCTCGAACGGTTTTCTGATCTGGCACGGTGCATGCTTGGTCATCGGCAAGGCGTCGCGGACCAAGGAGAATCCGTCCCATGATCACCTCACCAAGAAATACCGCCGCAGGTCTCCTGGCTCCATCCAAAGATGAGGCTCGAGTAAGGCCTGGCACCATGAAGAGCTTATTCATCTGCCTCGGCGCTGCCCGCCGATCCTCCCACGCGGGGAGACGGGGACGCAGCGCCTTCATCAAAATGAGGAACAAATCACTTTGCCTTGAACCTTGCCTTTCGACCAGCCACCACAACCGGAGCCATCGATCGTCCGCCTGGCTGCGCAACGCGTTCATTGCCACCGCGCTGGCCCTGGTGACGACCGCTCCGGCTCTGGCCGCCACCGCCGGCGGCAAGGTGACGGATTTCCTGCTCGACAACGGCATGGAAGTGGTCGTCATCCCCGATCACCGCGCGCCGATCGTCACTCATATGGTCTGGTACAAGATCGGCAGCGCCGACGAGCCACCCGGCAAATCAGGCCTTGCCCATTTCCTCAAGCATCTGATGTTCAAGGCGACGACCAACCACGCCGCCGGCGAGTTCGACCGAGCCGTCTCAGCCATCGGCGGCTACAATAACGCCTTCACCGGCTATGACTACACCACCTTCCTCGAGACGGTGGCGCCCTCGGCGTTGGGTGAGATGATGGGCTTCGAGGCCGATCGCATGTTCAACCTCATCCTCAACGACGATGATATCAAGACCGAGCGCGACGTCATCCTGGAGCAGCGCCGTTGGCGCAGAAAGACGAACCCGCAGATTCTGCTGGACGAGGAGGTCAACGCGACGTTGCGGCAGAACCAGCCCTACCGCATTCCGGTCATCGGCTGGATGCAGGAGATGGAGAAGCTGAACGGCACCGACGCATTCACCATCTACAACAAATACTACCGACCGAACAACGCCGTGCTGGTGGTGGCCGGCGATGTCGAACCGGAAACGGTGAAGGCGCTGGCCGAGAAGACCTATGGCAAGGTTGTGCGCGGGCCGGACCTGCCCCCGCGCAACCGCCCGGTCGAGCCGGAGCAGAATACCAGGCGCACAGTGACGCTGACCGATGCGCGCGTTTCGGTGTCGAGCTTTTCAACTCAATGGGTGGTGCCGTCCTATCATACGGCAGAGCCCGGCGAGGCCGAGGCGCTCGACCTGCTGGCCGAGATCCTCGGCGGCGGTAACCGCAGCCGGCTATATCAGGAGCTTGTCGTCAACCAAGGCATAGCCTCGGCGGCCGGCGCCTCCTTCCAGGGCACCATGCTAGACGACACCAATTTCACTATCTCCGGCTCGCCGCGCGGCGATGCAAAGCTCGTCGATCTCGAAGCGGCGGCCGTTGCCGAAGTCGCCCGGATCGCCAAGGATGGCGTCACCAGCGACGAGCTGGACAAGGCCAAAGACCGCTATATTCGCTCGGTGATTTTTGCGCACGACGAGCAGGACCACATCGCCAACATTTATGGCAAGACGCTCACCACCGGTGGCAATGTGAAGGACGTGCTCGAGAGGCCGGACCGCGTCCGCAAGGTCACCACCGACGAGGTCAAGGCGGTCGCCGCGCGTTATCTGGTGCTCGACCATTCGACCACAGGCTATCTTTTGCCGCAGCAACAGGCGGGGAATTGATCATGAGCTCCATCCCCATGCAAATGCGCCGGCCGGTCTTCCCTCGGAGCGCCTTCGCCACCCTGTTCCTCTCCATCCTCTTTCTCATCTTGCGGGCGCTCGCCGGTAAACGGGATCTGTTTAAAGCCGCGAGGATCGGTTTTCGCGGGCCTTGCCAGGCATTTGCCGGTTCAGGCGTCATTATTGGGGTGCGCTCCTCCTCAGGCCAGCCTCTCTTCGAGGGATAAAGTCGCCGATTCGTGGTCCGCAGATTGTAGGCGCGGCCCACCAGCGCTCCGCGCGGCTGGCGAGGCCGATGTCCGTTGTTCAATCGTTCGACTAGTAGAACCGCGAGGCATCTTCTAGCGTATTCAGGTATTCTCCCTTTCCAGTTGGGTACCGTGGTCTACCAGCTGTCTGGCCGAGGCCCTATAAGGAACCCGGACGTCGCGGAGTACACATCGCACCTGCTGTATATACCTGCTGCGTTGAGGAGGAATCCGGTATTGCCCCTGTGCCTGCCGATGATCCATCACCTGAGATCCCCTGACCTGTTTGGACCCATTGATCGCCTGCCGGCACTTGGCACGCGGACTAGCGAGCGGACATTCGAGGTCCTCAACCCGTCGACTGGCGAAGTGCTGGCAGAACTACCCGACATGAGTGTCGAGGAGACATGCGCTGCGATCGACAAGGCCTATGTCGCTCAGCCTGGATGGGCGGGGTTGACCGCACGTGAGCGCAGCGACGTTCTATGGCGATGGCATCAGTTGATCATCGACCACGCCGACGATCTCGCCGCGATTCTCACCGCGGAGATGGGCAAGCCGCTTGCAGAAGCCAAGTCGGAGATATCGCATGCTGCGGCGTATCTGCAATGGTACGCCGAGGAGGCCAATCGCGTCTATGGCGAGACGATCTCCGCACCATCGATGGACCGCCGAATGCTGGTAATCAAGCAGCCCATCGGAGTTGTTGGCACGATAACGCCATGGAATTTCCCGGCCTCGATGGTGGCGCGCAAAATCTCGCCAGCCTTGGCGGCGGGCTGCACGATCGTCCTCAAGCCCGCTGAACAGACGCCGCTCGTGGCGGGAGCAATGTTCGCCCTCGCCCATCAGGCTGGCTTTCCCGAAGGCGTCGTCAACCTGATCTATGCGTCCGAAGGTGACGCGGTCGGCCGTGAACTTTGTACCAATCCCAAGGTCCGCAAGATCAGCTTCACCGGGTCGACTGAGATCGGGCGCCTTCTCATGCGCCAGTGCTCGGACCAGATCAAAAAAGTCAGCCTTGAGCTCGGCGGCAATGCACCTTTCATCGTCTTCGATGATGCCGATATCGATGCCGCGGTTGAGGGTGCGATCCAGGCGAAGTTCCGCAATGCCGGCCAGACCTGCGTTTCGGCGAACCGCCTTTACGTCCAGTCGGGCGTTCACGACGAGTTCGTCGAGAAATTCGTGCAACGGGCTCGCCAACTTCAAATTGGCGACGGTTTCGCTCCAGGAGTGGACATTGGACCGCTCATCGACAAGCACGCTTTGGCCAAGATCGAATCCCATATTGCCGATGCCGTCGCCAAAGGCGGCGCAATTCGATGCGGGGGCAAACGCATCGGCACGAATGGCACGTTTTTCCAACCGACAGTCCTGACCGGTGTCTCCAGCGAGATGACCGTCGCGCAAGAAGAGACGTTCGGGCCGCTGGCACCGATTATTCGCTTCAAAGATGCGGATCAGGTCGTGCGTGAGGCCAACGACACGATCTACGGCCTCGCGGCCTACTTTTATGCCTCCAACCTGAAGCGTGTCTGGCGTGTGGCCGAGGCCTTGGAATATGGAATGGTCGGGGTAAATACCGGCCGGATGTCTTCAGAAGCGGCGCCGTTCGGTGGGATAAAACAGTCCGGCATCGGGCGGGAGGGATCCCGCCATGGCCTCGAGGACTACCTCGAAATGAAATATCTCTGCATGGGCGGCATCTGAATTTTCGGCTTGCAGGGTTCACAGCCGGGTAACCTAGCGAGCGATCTCCAAATATGTGAATTGTAGGATCGCTCCTCGATTGGGAACTGAGGGGCGGCTCCGTACCCGAGCAAACACGCAATCCTGAAGGAGCACCCGGGCTGGACTTATCTCTCGACGAGACAAGCGTCTGCTTTGTCGGCGAAGACGGCGTGCATGTGACGGAGGATACGCTTGAGAGGGATTTGGCGGCCCTCGCCGACTATCTTCAGGCGACGGGCTGTCGTTGCGCGGGTCTGGTTGAAAGCTTGTTCACCATCGCGATCGTGAACGCTGGCTGTGCGCAATATCCGGTTTCTGGCGCAGAATTTTGAACCTGCTACCTTCTGATTGTCAGTAGCTCAGTTGTTCTTCGGCCGACTGCCGCGCCAGTACAGGCTCGGACAGTATCGAAGATACCATCAGGCAGGCATTCGCATTCGACATTTCCGGTGATCGGCGCACGATCCAGGGCGCGCCAGGTTGACCAAGCGCCTCGAACCGCATGACAGTCTTGACCGGCTGGAGGACGGAAATCCCGCGATGCCGAAGAGGTTGGTCAGCGCAATCGAGCCCACACGGCATTTGCGGCACGAAACAGCAAGGGCTGGGAAGCGATCGGCCGAGCGGTCCTCGAAGGCGCGGGCCAGGGTGTCGACGATGCGTTGGTTCAGGTCCGCCAATCTGGTCTCGACCGTTTGATAGCGGCTTCGGTCGCCAGTGACAGCGAGTCAAGATATTTGGCATCGTTCGGCTTTGATGCCGCGCAGATCTGGTCGAGATTGGGACAGCTCACTGGTGCACCTTTGGGCTCATAGTGCTTCCTCCTCATCGAGATGAGGATTGCCGGATTTGGCGTAGAACACCAACACGGGTCTGAGATCAAAGCGGGCCCCGGGCGCAAGGCGCTGGACGGACCGGGGCCATGTTTCGGTTGAGACGCCATCGATGCCTCGCGCCAGCGTTCTGGCGAATCGGGGCATCAGCGGAGCGAGTGTCGGTGCCAGGATCGCAGCGGCCGTCGTCTGAAGGGCTAGCGAAGTCCGATTGCGGGCGGGATAGAAACGCCGCGCCGCCGCATAGTCTTGCGCCCGACGGTAGATCACGCAATCGCGCACGAAATCGCAGACCTGAGCGGCCGCGCGCCGGACCGAGAAGCCTTGGTCCGAATAGGCGCGTTCCATCGCCGCGCGATAGATCTCTATCCGAGCAAAGAAGGCGCGGTCGGCCGGGCTCCAGTCGCCTGCATCGGGTACACGGCCGCCCAAATCCTGCTTGATTTCCTGGTTCAACGCATCAAGCCAGTTCAGCCAGATCCCTTGGAACACTTGGTTCTCGGTGCGGCGCAGCGCGTCCAGCGAGAAATCCGTCCGCTCACCTTCCGGGCGTGTCAGGCCCAAATGGAGGCGCACGACGTCGACTGTCTTTGGGCTCAGAACCTCCTTGCCCCAGACCGCATGGCGGCAGCTGGTTGAGAACTTCTTGCCGTCGAGCAGGTAGAACTCGTTGACGTGATAGTGGATGCGTGGCGTCCAGTGGGAGAAGACCTCGGCGTAAAGAGCGGGGTAGAGTAGCGCGTGGTAGAACGAATTGTCGAAGCCGAAGAAATGGACAATCTGCCAGTCGTTGCCGGGCATCTCCGCCTTCCAGTCGCGACCCAGCAAGCGGCCGAGCGCCTGGATGTTGTAAAGAAAACCGAAGGCCATTTCCGGCCAGACCCAGATCACTTGCCCCGGGAACCCTTCGGCCGGCAGGCCCCAGTCCGAGGGGTGGGTAATGGGCACTGAAAAGTTGCCGCGTCGGCGTAGGCGCGCGAAGAGATCCAAGATCCGTAGCGGGACGCCCGACGCCCTTAGATGCCGGTCGATATTGTCGTAGCATCGGTCCAAGGCAAGTTCCGGGCGGCGGACGGAGCCGACCAGCGGCGCCTCGGCAGACTGCCGTGACCGGGCTGCACCCAAGTCGTGGCAAAGGTTTGGGGCGCCGCATTCCTCGCAGATGTTGCCACCGGCGGAGCCGCCGCAATCGGGGCAGAGGCCGCTAACATCCGGCTCGTAAAGATAGTGGCCTGTCACAGCATCGAAAAGCGCAGGGCTCTGGCGCAGATCTACCGCCGTGCTGCTCAGAAGACTACGGAAACACGCGGCTTGAAATTCGCAATAAGCGGCATCACCCATCGTGTGTAGGAAGCTGTGGATCTCGCAGTCAAAAAGTGCAAGCGTGGCGCGAATCTCGTCCGCGTAGTGGCGCGCTACCTCTGCGGGCGTCGATTGATCGGCGTCGGCACGAGTGGCGACGTAACTCTGGTAATCGTCGCTTCCTGTCAGGTGGTAGGCTTCGACCCCTTTCATGCGCAGGAAACGCGTGTAGACATCAGCGCCAAAATAAGGGCCAGAAAGATGCCCTAAATGCAGATCGCCATTTGGCGTTGGCGGCGTGGAGAAGACGAAGATCGGCCCGCGTGGAGCCGTGGTCTTTGCAGCGGCATCAAGGGCGGCCTCGCCGTCTCGCCAGTAGACATCGACGAAATCTAGGTCTTCGTTTCCGTCGTTGCGCAGCACATGCGCTTCAAAAGGGTGGAACAGAACGACATCGCCCGCCTCGACCGAGATTTCCCCAAGGTCGGTCCTGACCTTGCCCGATCCTGACAGGATCACAAAGGCCTCGATTTCGTCGTGCCGATGGGGCTCGGATGTAATGCCCGGTGCCACCCTACCGAACGAAAACCCCGTGCCGGCGCTTCCCGTTCCAAGCGTGGCCATGTCGATACCGAACGCCCGCGACAGCTCCGTTCGAGAAAACGTGTGGTTGCGCATGACAACGAACCTAAGCTGTTGAAGCCGTGGGATCTTCGGCTGCCAACGCAACAGCCTCCCGTGCAATTCGCGGAGAGAAACGGCCCGACCCGTTGGCGGCCCCGGCCAGGATAATGCAGCTCTGGGCCGCCAGGCGGGCGACGAGGGGGGCGCCAGTCGGGCTGTAGGCGTCATAGAAGACCGCCCTGCGACCACCTCCACAATCCACGTAACGGGCTGCGGTCGATGCTCCGCGAGCCCGCAAATCAGAACGCCATACTCTCCGCGCATTTTTGAGCGGTCGATTAGTTTCGTGTGCATGCCTCCGCCTGGCTGCGTGAGCTCAATCGCGATAGAAAATGCCATTTGGGGGCTTGAGTTTGTCGAGATCGGCCCCTTTGCCCTCGGGCGGGTTAAGGGCGCGCTTAAGCACGTTATATTCAGCGCGGGTCGGGCCACCGGTTGAAGCACGCTGGAACACCAAGTAGAGTGTCCGCCGCGAACGATTGCTTTTGTTCGGTCGTGAGTAGTGCGGTGCGTAATCGTCGAAGATGAAGATGTCGCCAGCGTTCCATACTACGGGTTCCCAGGAGAACATTTCGGCGACTTGAGGATCGATCACCCCACCGGCATCCATGGGAAACACCCCCTTCTTGTGGTTGCCGGGGCTGAAGAAAAGCCCTCCGTTTTCCGGGTCGGAGTCGTCGATGCCTATGGCAACGACCGCATGGACCATCCGGTCGGGGAGTTTGTGTGGAATGTGATAAATGTCCTGATGCGGGAGATAGCCGCCGCTGTCGGGGTAGTGGAAAATCAGTAACTCCTTCAGCCTGCGCGAATCTTCGCCAAGCAACTCCTCGACTGCTGTTTTTATGCGCTGATCTTCTAAGAGCAAACGACGCAATGGATCATGGAAGTCGAGAAAATTCTCCATCTTGGATACGATCTTTCGATTGTCCGTCGTCTTCTCGAACCACATGAGCGATTTATCCTCGCTGACATCCCAGCGTGACATATCTTCGACCAGGTTAGAGATATCTTCCTGAGCCGCTGGAGCGAAGAACCTTTCGAGCCTGACGTATCCGTCCTTCTGCCACTTTTCTCTTTGTGCATCAGTCAACATGCGAAAAGCCTCCTGTTGGAAAGACTGGTTGGTCGGACATCCCAATTAGGGCAGTCGGGCGCTGGTCAAGTTGCGGGTCCACGGAGACGGACTCACGTCATGTGGGACGGCGATGCTAAGTGCGTTCCGCTCCGGCGGATATTGTCCGCAGAAGCTCGGCGCGAGACTGCCTATGTCAGGCTCAGCCGGGTCCAAGGGTTCCGTAGACTGGGCCGGATCAATCGCTTCACCCGGTCCAGCCACGACACGCATCGCTAAAGGCCGGCACCATCCGCTGACCGCCGACCCAGCCATGGCCGCCAAGACCACGGCGCTCTTTCGCGTGAGCGACCTGGTACGGTCTTGACAACCGTAGGGGAAATGCACGCCCCCAGAATAATGCGATGCGCCGCTTGGTCCAAGGGCTTGTTCGGTCAGGATGATTTCGGAGAAGCCTCCGGCCTTCGCCGCAGCGGAGGCGGACATCATTCCTAGGATGCCACCGCCGATGATCAAAAGTCTATGAGTCATATCCCGCTGCCCATTTCTTCGGCTGCGCGGGCGGGCCAGCTCTCGATCGAGGTATGGCTGATGAAGCCAGGATGCTCGGGGTTCGCGCATGGCGCGCGCCCAAGAAGGCTATCGAGGATGCGGCGCGCGCGCCAGGCCAGCAGGCTTAGGTTCGGATCGGCCAGGCCGCGCTGCCCGAGGCTCGCGTTTTGTACGAAGATGCGTCTGTCACGCGGTCCGTCCCAGCTCACCGAGAAATCCTCGCGAATAGCTAATTCATTGTCGATCTGCTCCAGCCGGTGCGCGATGGGTTCCAAGAAGTCTGGCACCGCGTTCTCGTAACCGGTGGCCAGGATGACGATGTCAGCCGTGACTTCTTCGACCTCGACCATGCCGTGCTGCAGGGTCAGCCTGTGACCCGGTCCGGCGTTGATGCAGTGCGAGACGGTGCAGCCCGGCCGCAGTGTGATGTCGCATCGGTTTGGCTCGACAAATGCGTGGCGGTACAGCGCCTGATAGATCGCGCGCAACGTGCTTTCCGAAATGCCGTCCGAGGCAAGCACGAAACGCCGCAGGAGCAGCTTACGCTGCGACTCGCTCATCGCCGCGAAACGATCCGAAAAGCAGGGCATGAACAACTCGTTTGTGAACGGGCTGTCGTCGAGGGGCAGGTAGTTCTCACGCTGCGAGACCCAAGTGATCGAGGCAGGCCGCCGTTCTTTCGGCAGGCCGACAAGGTGCAACATCACCTCGGCTCCCGACTGGCCTCCGCCAACCACGCAGACATGCTTTCTCCGCACCTCAGGATGGATGTGCAGTAAAACAGATGAGTGGAACAGGTTGCGTCCAGTCCAGCCCTGAAACTGAGGCGGAATTTGCGCCTGCTTGCCAATGCCGACCACGACGTTTCTGGCGCCGAGAACCGCCTTATCCGTCCGCACCCGAAACTCGCCGTCAAAGCGGATTTCGTGCACGGTCTCGCCGCCACGGACAAGTGGGTTCCTGTGGAAGGCCCAGTTCAGGTACTGCTCAAACTCAGCTCTGAACACAGCCTCGAACTGTGCGTTCAGGAAGTGGTACAGACGCCCGTTCTCGTACAGGTAGTTTACGAAAGTGTAGGCTGATCGCGGATTCACCAGCGTGACCAGATCCTTGAAGTGGCTCACCTGGAGCTCTGAGGAATCGAAAGCGATGCCTGGATGCCAACGGAAGTCGACTTGCCGATCCAGGAACAGCGCCCCTTGCCCAATTTGCTCGTGTATCTGACACGCAAGACTCAAATTAGACGGCCCAGCACCGACTCCAATGCAAGATAGCTCCACTTGCTTTGCTCCTATAGGTTTTTTCCCACTCGGCGGGTTGTTCGCGGCGAATATCGGCCACAGCGATTGGGCTCCCCCTCGCGGGCGTTTCGAGCCCCGGTGCCGACCGGATTTGCGAGAATTGTCCTGCGCGTTCGGGTTGTCGAATGTAGACCCGAGCATTCCAGCGCGGTGACAATCGACGGGTCATACCGGCTAGGTGGGGCAACGACGTATGTCCTTTCCGCCCGTCTGGATGCCCGCGTCGCCATCACGCGAGACGCTTTCCAAGCCCATTCAGGTGTTTGAAGCCGGCGCAATCGCCCGCCTCAACCATGGCGCGCCGGCCTTTCGGCGGCTTGATGGCAGGCGAGAGCGCGGTTTTCACTGTGGCGACGGCATTTTCGGTGTGCATGATCGTGGAGGAGGTCTCGCTGATGCGTTCGCAGAACCCCATGCATGGGCCGTGCCAGAGCAGGAAAACTTTATTAACAATGGGTTGGCGGATTTGCGATCCTGTCGGAAATCCGACATTGAGGGACGCCTCACGGCGGCGCTCGATTTGCACGTCGATGTCGCCTTTTTTGTAATAGCTAATCGGGCACTTTCTGCACCAGAATACTTCTCTTATGGAGACCAGCACGACGTCTTCATGAACGGACAGTGCAGAACTTTGTGTCTCTGCCGGACAGATCGCGATGTGCCTCTCCCATCGAGGCCGGCAGTTGCAAGAGCTGCAGATCCTTCGCCCTTATCGTGCGGTTGCACTGGCTCGATCCCGACATCCTCGGAGGCCGCGATCATGAAGAGTGACGCAATCTCATGTCCGCCGCGAGGCCTCTCTCAGGGGGAAGCAATTCTCTATGTTGGTGTCGGATCGATGCTCTTGATGAGATGGTTGCGGATGGGCGCATGCCCAGACCTAAGCGCATCAATGCTTTGCGCGATATGGGACCTTCACCAACTGGATTGTCGAATCTCTGTAAAGATAGCCGGAAGACAATTGCGTCATGGCCACTCTGCCGGTTCCAAAAGCACGTGCGCCATTCGGTCCCTGCGACTCAATCCAGGCGGAGGGATGAGGCCCCAAAGCAGCCTTTTGCGCGCCCACCGGTGGGCCAAGATGGAGCCATCGTAAAACGCAGCTATTCGATGATCGCCCCCGCGGAGTCTTCAGCCTGTGCCGCGCCCGACACCGGCGACGTAGTGGTCGTCGATGGCCCGTCGCCGATGTCGATCCGAAGCTCGGGCAGTTTCGCGGTGAGCTTCACTGCTTATTCCGCAGTGCCCACCGAGTGGCACTGGAGGGTCTATCAGGCGGTCGCGGCTGCGTTCGTTGTCGGATCTTCGACGATGTCGGACATGAGACATAGCGCCATCAGGGTGATCGCATTGTTATGAAATGATTTTCTCATTTGGCACGACACCTGCAGCGCAGTCCGCAAAACGCGCTGCGGCACGGAAAGAGGAGAAATCATTCCCATGATCATGCGCGCCGAACGCGGTCGCAGCCGCGAAGCAAACTGGGCATGAGCGCTCCGCCAATATCAAGCAATTCGAGCAAGATTTTTCGTAATTCAGTCCACATTTATGAAGAGCAAGGAGAGAATATCATGGCGAGAGACCAAATGCGCGCGGCGCGGGGAGTAACAGCGGCCGTTGTCCTCATCGTGATGGGACAACAGGCCGCCGCGGCGGACCTTGCGCAAGCGGCGAGCGTCCCGCAGGCGGGAGCCTCGGTCACGGAAGCGCCAAGCCCTTGGCAGATCCGCCTGCGTGCGTTGGGGGTCGCCACTGAGGATTCGGGCTACGTCAATGCAGTGCCCGGCTCCGATCTTTCGTATTCGAACACCCTGACGCCGGAACTCGATATCTCCTATTTCTTCACGGACAACATCGCCGCCGAGCTCATACTCGGCACCACCTATGCAAACATCGGGGGCCAAGGTACGATCGGCGGGCTGGGCAATATCGGCAAGGTTTGGCTGCTGCCGCCTACGCTCACATTGCAGTATCATTTTACCGATTTCGGCGCGTTCAAGCCCTATGTAGGCGCCGGCGTGAACTACACGATCTTCTATAACCAGGGTGCCGGCAGTGCCGATGCTCTCAAGGTTAAGAATACGTTCGGCACCGCGCTGCAGGTCGGATTCGACTACATGGTGGATCAGCACTGGGGCGTCAACTTCGACGTGAAGAAGCTTTTCCTCAAGCCAGACTTCGACGTCACGGTCGACGGCGCGAAGCTGACGGGAAAGGCGGAGCTCGATCCCTGGTTGATAGGCGCAGGTGTCACCTACCGCTTCTGATACGCAACGCGAAGGCGGCGCTGCTGACAACCTATCTGAAATGAAGGGCGCCTCGGGCGCCCTTTCCACGCCGGCGCTGCACGGGCGAGTCGACCCGGATCATTAGAGGGGTGGGGCCTTGTAACCCTTGGGCGGGGAGGTGTCCGAATCGGGGGAACGTTCTGATCAACTTTATGCGATGATCATCCAACGCATAGCAGCCGATTGTCGGGATACTTGAAGAAGCCGTTGTTAAGAGTGGGCGTCCCCGCCTGCACCCGACCAGGTACTTGCCAGTAGCAGCCGACAGGCTGCCCGCGCTAGGGGCGCGAAGCCGAACGGGGGCAAGATCGCTGAAGACTGCCGAAGAAGACCGGGCGCGGTTCACGAGCAGCCGGCGCGCTCCGTCAGGCGCAATTACTTGGAAGTCGGGTTGGTCAGGCCTGTTTGTCGGGCCGAACCAGATCCGTGTGGCTGACGCCGAGGGCCAATGCCAGTTCATAGATCGTGATGATCGTCGGATTTCTTCGGCCCTTCTCCAAGCCGCTGATGTACTGCTGGCTGAACCCGGAAACCTCGGCAAGCTGCTCCTGCGTCAGACGCTTCCTTAGCCTGATCCTCTGCACATTACGTCCGACCAACCTGCGCATGTCCATGCACGACAGCCAGCGGATTAAGCAGCTTGAGTTTATCAACTATAATATGTAATCCACATCGAGCATCTAAATCGCTGGCGGAGGGGCTTCGCGGAGGCCGTTTTCCGGAGATATAACCAGCGATGTTACAGCCTAAATCGAACACGCCAATTGCCGACGAAGTGCACTGGTCGGACAGCCTCACGGCATACGATAAAGCGCATTTCACGACTTATATGCGGCTCCTAGACGCCTCTGCCGATGATGCGAGCGAAGAAGAGATGGCCCACCTCATCCTCGGCATCGATCCAGCACGCGAACCGGAGCGCGCCAGGAAGGCTCTTCGTAGTCATCTCGACCGTGCGAACTGATGGTCACAAACTGTCTACAAGGAATTGTTCGCCGGCTGAACAATCCCGCTGTGCGCTCCGTTTCGCCTTTCAAGCAAGGAAACGCTCCTTGAAAACGCGGTATCGCAGAGGGGTGCATTGCATGTAGTTCGTTGGCAAAGTCACCGTACCAATCGGGTGCAATAAGTTGCATCATGATGGCGTCTGGGAAGGAATCGCCTTGCGTTGGAGGCGAATGGCCACCCGAAACGGCCTGTGCTCATGCTCCGGACGACCAAAGACGAATTCAGTTTCTCAGAGAGTTGAAGATCGTGAGGAGGCCAGCAGCGCTACGGCCTGATCCTTGGTGTGCACGCCGAGCTTCTTCTTCGCATTGTCGAGGTGGAAAGCGACGGTGCGCGGTTTGATGCCCAAGATGCAGCCCATAGCCCAGGCGGACTTTCCGCGCGCCGCCCATTGCAGACATTCATATTCACGAGGTGTCAACGAAACGCCGTCCACTGTTCGATTGCCGGACAGCTTTCGACGAGCATAAATGTGAAAAAATGTCGCCATGAGTTGGAGCGCCTGTTCATATTGCTCACCAACGCGCAGGAATGCGGAATTGGGCTTATCAGCGGCAAAAGTCATCGCTGCAACACAGCCTCTACGATCGATAATCGGGATCGTCAAACCGCAGCGGATGCTAAACTGGGCCGCCTCATCAAATAGCTTCTGTTGAGCCGGCGACATCTCAACGCCGCGCAAATCCGATCCCCATGGAAACGGGCAGCCGCCACACCGCGCACGGATGATGACGGGATCGACTTTCTGATACTGGTTTTGCAGATAGTGCGCGGTCCAAGGAGGCGGATAATTCGAGATCAGCTTGGGCTCGCCACAAGATTGCAATGGCAACGCCAGATAGGCAAAGGTGAGTAGATCAAGTGCTGTGGCCGCCCCGGCCATGGCATCCCGGAAATCTGTTTCATCGACACTCTCCGACAGCTTTTCCACAAATGTCTCGAAGAGAAGCGGCATCTTCTTCGTCATTGTCCTGACTCGATCCCTCCATCCGTCTACTGTGCGCCACCCTGATCTTGAGACCCCGCCAACCCGGCCGCACAACTGCGGCCGGATTTTGCAGGCAGTGGCCGGGCTGACCGTCGTTACAGAATGCGACGGAGCTTGCATGATCTTCGCACCGGTCGTCGCCAACCGCAGCTGCGCTGGACTGTTTGAACGGCCATCACCGAGAAGCTACAGCATCTTCCCAACGCAATAGTGCAATCAGAGAGCTTCTTGGGGCGAAATGAAATCCTCGCCGCCCCCGCATCATGCAATCGTGAGAAGTCATCCTGCGCCACCATGATCGGGCCGTATCAAAGCCGTCATCAATCCAATGGTTGCCGCGTGAACGTCGGTCGACACGGAAGAGGACAACGGATAGGCGCATCTCGCCGCTTTGAGCGCTATGATCCGGACGTATTGTTGCGCCGCTTTCTGATTGTTGGTGGGCAGATCGACTCCAAACATTTGGCATAGATAGAGGTGCCGCTGTTCTCCGCTAAATTCAAATACCAATTTATCATCTTAAGCCGGGCCCAACCCAAGCCGGCACTATCGCTCGACACTGCTGCGGCGACATTCCATTGAAGACTCTGAAGCACTTTGCGAAGTGCGAAGCAGACGTAAACCCGCAGGCCATGGCAATGTCGATAATGGGCATCCGCGTGCCTTCGATCAGGCGCTTCGCATGGTCTGTGCGAATCCGGAGGTAGTGGCGCACCGGCGGAAGTCGGACATGGGAAGCGAACAAGCGTTCCAACTGGCGCCGCGATACTCCGGCCTCTTGCGCAACCTCTTCCATTGTCAGCGGGAACTCCACATTTTCTTCCATGATCCGCATTGCCATCAGGAGCTTGTCGCTCACACCGGCAAAGGCTAGACCCGACGGCCCGGTCTGGCGGTTTGATCCTGAGCGCTGACCTTGGACAGTCGCGTGGCGGCAGACCTCCTGTGCAATATACCCGCCGGCATGGCTGCCGATCAGATCGACCGCCAGGTCGAAAGCTGCCAGTTCCCCCGCGCAGGTTGAATACTGGCCGTCCTTGACAAACAAGGAATCGCTTATGCGGGGCTGGTTGAACACTTCGGCGAAAGCAGCGAGCCGCGACCAGTGTATCGTGCAGCGTGTGCCTGCCAGAAGGCCCGTCCGAGCAAGCAGCCATGTCGCTGTCCCAACCGCAGATATCGGCGCCCCGCGACGCGCCATCGTTCGCAGAAATCCGTTGAGTTCAGGCGTCAGTTGCTGTTCTACCAGCTCGCCCGTCACGATAGCGAGCTGGTTCGGTCTGCGATCGCCCGAACCGGAAACCAGCTCGCCTATCGCGACATCAACGGCAACCGAAAGGCCATTGGCGCCCTCGATTGGCCGAGCGTCAAGCCCCGCGATTCGCCACCGGAACAGCGGCAGCCTCGATACCGTGTTGGCGATGCGAAAAGGTTCGATATAGGCGTGAAGCGCCAGGTGCGAGAACCCGGGTAACAAAAGAACCACCAAGTCAAACGGTCGATCGGCCACCGCCGAAATATTCGGCGTGGCCAAGGACGTCATTGCGATGATGTTGGCGGGCGCGTTCACTAGGATCCGTACGTGACTACCGGCTCACCGAACATACCGGGTTCCGGTTTGACACCGAGGCCTGGCAGTTGGGGTACGGCGATGTGACCATTTTCGATGACGATCGGATTCTTCGCGTCGAAATGTGCTTCGATATATTCCTGCGCGATCCAGGCGCCCTCAAAACGGCGCGGCTCCACAGTGGAAGCCAAGTGTACGCAAGCCGCCGCGATTATGTCGCCACCCCATGCGTCATCACAGCTGTGCGGTAACGAGCGGATGGCGCAAAGGTCGCGTACTGTCGCCATTTTGGTGAGGCCGCCGAGACGGGTGACCTTGAAGCCGAAGCCATCCGCGATGCCGAGGGAGATCGCCCTGAGTACTGCGTTCTGATCTTCGGTGTTCTCGTCCAAATATATCGGATGCATCACCCTACCCTTCAGAGTGGCGACCTCATCCATAGTGTTGCAGGGTTGCTCGAAAACGAATGGGATCGCTTGGCAAAGCCGGTCCAGATGGATCGCTGCAGCGACGGTGAGGCCCCTGTTGCCATCCACTGCGATACGCGCTTTGTAGCCGACCGCCTCCCAAACCTTGTGAACGATGGCCACATCCTCTTCGAGATTTCGCCCCGAGATTTTGACCTGCAGCCGTGGATAACCTGCCTTCACCTTGTCGGTGGCAATCCTGGCCGTTTCGTCCGGTGAGCCAACAATCAGCGAATAGTAGGACGGGACGCGATCGGCCAAAGCGCCGCCTAAAAGCGTTGAAACCGGCACTCCCAGCCGTTGCCCAAGGAGGTCGAGAAACGCTATGTCGAACGCTGCCTTGCCATAGCCATGCCCGTTCAAGCGCTCGTCCATGCGTTTGGCGAGAAGCCTGATCGAGGCAATCTCCGCGCCAATAAGGCCTGGCGCGATTTCGGCAATCGCCGCGCGTGCGCCGAGTGCATGATGGGGCTGATAAACCGGCCCGACCGGGCAGGTTTCGCCCCAGCCAGTCAGCCCCTCATCGGTCATAACCTCGACAAGGGTGCTGTCAAGCGCGTCGACGTCGTCGCTTGCCATTCGATAGGTGCCACCTTTAACAGGCAGCTGGACCTTATAGACGTTGATCCGGTCAATGCGCATGAGGGTGCTCAGTATTCCTCGTTGAGTGCGTCGACAGCGGGTATTTCCCGCGAGCGACGGTCGATATAAGCGCGCAATTCCTCGTCCTTCGCGACGTCGAGCTTAGGTTCTTCATATTCGGCCAGAAGGCGGCGCGCATGCTCGAGGGCACGTTGCTTGATATCCTTGGAGCCATCAGCGTACCACTGCTCGATCGAGTTATTGTCGAAGAGTTTCGGAATAAAGAAGGCCTTCTCGAAGTTCGCCTGTGTATGCGGATGTCCAAAGTAATGGCCACCCGGCCCGACATCGCGGACCGCAGCCAGGGCTTCATCGAAGTCGTCCCACTGGATGCCTTGCGTCATGCGATAGCCCATGGCGCAGACTTCGGCGTCGACGACGAACTTTGCGATCGAGCAGTGCATGCCGGCTTCATTCCAGCCAGCCGAATGCCAAATGTAGTTTGCGCCTGACAGCAGCACGGCCATCATCGTCATCGCACTTTCATAGCCAGCTTGCGCATCGAAGATCTTGGCGCCGCCAAGCAAGTTCGAAGTGCGCCAGGGCACGTTATAGCGACGAGCCATCTGGCCGATCATGAAATTCATGAGCGATATCTCTGGCGTTCCCGCCATCGGCGCTCCCGATTGCATCGACACGGTCGACAGATAATGCCCATAAATCGCAGGGCAGCCCTTGCGCACCACCTGCGTGTAGGCGAGTGCCGAAAGCGCCTCCGCATTGAGCTGCGCCACTGCCGCCGCGGTCGAGGCTGGCGTGTTCGCGCCGCCGAGAACGAAGGGCGAGCACAAGACGGGCTGGTTGCGCCGGCAGAAAGCACGCATGCCGCCCAGCATGACCTGGTCCCATACCAGCGGCGAATTGCCATTGCAGTTTCCGGTGGTGACTGCATGCTTGTCGAGGAAGCCTTCGCCGAAAAGGATCTCGCACATGTCGAGCACGTCCTCGGCATTCTTGGGCGAGGTGGTCATCCCCATGAAAATCTTGTCGGAATGCTTTATTGACGAATAGGTGATGTGCAGGTGTCGATGCGCGACGACAATGTCCATCGGCTCGACGATGTGGTGAGCCGACGAATGTAGCGCCGGCATCATGTGCGCGAGTTTATGAAACGTCCCCAGGTCCGCAATTGTCGGGCCACGCCTCACATCATCGAGATCGCGCATGTACGGTGCGCCTGTCATCGGCACGAAGATGGATTTATCGCCTCCGAGCTCGACATTCTTCGCTGGGTCGCGCGCGAAATATTCGACGTTGGGGGGAATGGTCTTGATGAGCTCCATGACCAGCCCGCGGTCGAGATGAACGCGGTCATCCGCGCGCACGTCCGCTCCCGCTCTCTTCCAGTCCTCAATCGCGATCGGATCGCGAAACACCACGCCTACTTCTTCCAGGATCGCGAGAGAAGCCTCGTGAATGCGTTCAACCTGTTCGACATCCATCGGCTCTACCACCGGCAGGCCGCGCTTCAGCGTCGGCAACATGTCAACCTTTGGCGCGGTGCGGATCGTCCGCCGCGCTTCCCGCCCTCCTCTACGAGAGAGCTGTAGTTGAGCAGTCATGCCGGCCTCCAGACAAATAAGTCGCGACACCGAAACCGGACCGCGCTCAACTATTGCGGAGCTTTGAGCTTTGACCTACTGCAAAAGTCTCACGCGCGTGTTGACTAAAGGGCTGCACCCCCAGCTCGCTCACCCGGACACTCGAGAGATGGTTCGGGTCGAGCAGCGGCGGAGCCGTTCCACGTCGCAGCCCCAGCCTTTACGGATATCGCGCAAACTTGGACGGAATCGCCCAAGACCGTAGGAACCCCGACAGGCAGAGACGATGATGCGTTGCGGCAAGCGAGTGAAATAAAGTCAATCGGGAGGCGACTTTTTTGCGTCGACTGGCTCCCGCGGTTCCGTGGTAGCACGTTTCTTGCTTAGTGCGGGGCAAGAACAGAACAGCCCATTCCCGGATCAGGCGAGGTGAACAGAAACGACAACCCCGGACAGATCTAAGCATCAGATGGATATTGACAGGAGGATTTGAATGCCAAGGTCAAATCTCGTCATTGATATACTCGGCGCGAGCACGTCGCGCAGAACCTTGCTGAAGGCCGGCGGCGCCGCCGCGCTGGCCATGAGCGGACTGACGAGGAGCGCCAGGGCCGACGCGTCCCGGCCGCTGGTCTATGCTTTCGCGGCATGGTCCGACGCGCTGGCAATCACCTATGTCGGCGCGAAGCTCATCGACGACAATTTCGGCTACAAGGTCCAGCCGCTGCAGGCGGAGCCGGGCGTGATCTATGCGTCGCTTCAAACTGGAAAGGCCGACCTTTATTCGAACTCCTATATGCAGGGGATGGGCCCGCTAAAAGGCGACTACCACGGCGGCCAGGCGGACTATGTAAAGAAGGTCGCCGATTCCATCAAAATCGTCGGCGTTTCGGAAGGCCCGATGACGCAAGGCCTTGCGGTTCCGGACTATGTTGACATCAAGAGCATCGCCGAGCTCAACGATCAGGCCGACAAATTCCAGGCGGCATCATCGGCATCGACGCTGGTTCCGGCCTGATGCAGGCCGCGGACGCAACGGTGAAGGCTTAGGTCTCAAGCTCAACCTGGTCCCCGGCAGCGAGGCGGCGATGGAAGCGGCCTTCAACGCTCCTATTCGAAGAACGAACCGATCGTGGTCACCACTTGGGAGCCGCTCCCGATGTGGAGCAAATTCAAGATGAGGTATCTCGAAGATCCCAAGAAGACGATGATGTCGGAGCCCTACTATTGCTTCCACACGTCGAAGGACTTCGAATCCAACTTTCCGAAGGCCCAGGCATTTCTGACGAGGTTCCACATCCCGAATGAGGTGGAAGCCAAGATCATGGGCTGGATCGACGGCGGGATGAAGCCTGAAGACGCCGCCGCAAAGTGGATCGGCGAAGTGAAAGGCAAGGGCATCATCGAGCCGTGGCTCGCCTGATCCCGTAGCACGCATCCTCCCAAGGAGTGCGGGGGTCCGCGCCGACCCGTGCATCACCACATGTCTTACGCGCGGGAGCCTTGCATGAGCACGCGAAAGCCGGCCATCGAGATTAGGGATCTCTATAAGATCTATGGGGCAACCCCGAAGTGAAACTGGACAGACTGCGCTCGGGCGCCTGCGGCCCCGACGAGGGCAGCGGTTTCGTCGCGCTCAACAACATCAATATGACGATCGAGACCGGGAAAATCTTCGTCATAATGGGTCTCTCAGGCAGCGGGAAATCGACCCTTCTTCGCTGCATCAACCGACTTATGACCCCACTGCCGGCCAGATTGTGGTCAATGGGCAGGACGTCACGAAAGCCGGCAAAGAGGAACTGCGCCAGATCCGCTCCAGCATGATCGGAATGGTGTTTCAACATTTTGCGCTGCTGCCGCACATGTCGGTCATCGACAATGTTGGGCTTGGGCTCCGTATCGCCGGGGTCGGCCGCAAGGAGCGACGCGAGCGCGCAGGTAAGGCACTTGAACTCGTGGGCTCAGCGGATGGGACAACCGCAAGCCGTCCAAAGTTGATCCAACAGCGTGACAAAGGGCGGAGCCAGGCCGTCTGGCCGGGCTCCACCTCTTTATGAAATCGGTAGCGGCAGCTTTTTCGTACGGCCGCCGTCAATGACGTAGACGTGACCGGTCACGAAGGCGCTCTCTGCCGATGCAAGCCAGACTGCAAGATTTCCGACATCGGCCGGCTCGCCAAGACGCCCAACCGGATGCATGGCGAGCAGTTCTCTGCGGACGCGGGAACTGTCGGCCATGCTGTCGATGTAGACCTCACTGAGATCAGAATTGATCCAGCCCGGTGCAATGGCATTGCACCGGATTCCCTCGTGCCCATGGTCCACCGCGACGGCTGCTGTAAAGCCGTGAATGCCTGCTTTCGAGGCGGAATATGCAGGATGTCCCGGGTTGGACGCCAGGCCTTCGATTGAGCCGATGTTGATGATGTTTCCCTCACCCCGCTCCCGAAGGTGCGGTATTGCTGCCTTCGCCAGCAGGAATGGGGCCTTGAGATTGATGTCCATCATCTGATCCCATTCCGCCTCAGTCATTTCCTCGACGGTCTTCTCGAACATGATCCCGGCGTTGTTCACCAGGATGTCCAGGCCACCAAAGCATTCGACAACGTTCTCGACGGTTGATCGAATGTCGTCGGAATTCGCGAGGTCCGCCTTCACATAGATGGTTCGATCGCCAAGCAAAGCGTCAGGCGGCGGATTTCTCTGCACAATGGCAACTCTCGCTCCCTCCTCCACAAAACGCTGTGTAATACCGGCGCCGATACCACGTCCACCGCCGGTGATGATTGCAATCTTACCTGCCAATCTGTCAGCCATGGGTCCCTCAATAGACAGGTTTTGCGCCGTTCACTTCGACCGCCGTACCGGCGATGTAGCGGGCGGCGTCAGAACATAGGAAGAATATCACGTCGGCTATGTCTTCCGGCTCAGCGATCCGCCCCAGCGGCACCGTGTTGTTGAGCTCCGCTATGGCTGTGTCCGGATTGAAGCCACGCCGGGCAAAACCGGTACGCAGCATCGGGGTGTTGACTTCATTCGGGCACACCGCGTTGACCCGTATCCCGTCACCTGCATGGTCGCGGCCAAGACATTTGGAAAACGCCGCCACGGCTGCTTTGCTCGTGCAATACGCTGCGTGCCCAGGACCGGGATAAAGTCCCCAGCAGGATGCGACGTTCACAATCGCGCCGCCGCCGTGGCCCTTCATGTGGCCAATGGCTTTCCGGCATGTATAGAAAATTGATGTTAGGTTAATCTCGAACGTCCGCTCCCAATTGTCGTCGGTCGTCTCGAGAATATTTCCTCGCGTGATTATTCCGGCGTTGTTGACGAGCACGTCCAGCCGCCCTGTGGCCTGTGCGGAATACTCAATCAACTCTTCGCAATAAGCCTTGTTCCGGAGGTCGCCGGCCTTGCTCCAGACATTCTGTCCGGTTCGGTTGAGTTCGGCCGCGAGCCTGTCCAGGCCAGCCTGGTCGGCGTCGCCGGCAACCACACGAAAGCCGTTCGCAACGAACTGTCTGGAGATCGCTTGCCCGATACCTCCCGCCGCGCCTGTTATGACCGCAGTTTTCTTTTCAATGCCAGTCATAGCTCAAGCCTTCTTTGAGAGGGAAAGTTCAGCTCATAATCTCTGAACGGCGGCCGAAGACCAGTGGGGCAGCCCTGCAAAAGTCTCACCCCCTTGTTGAGCTGTTGAGCCCAGACATCGCTGCGACATGCTACGGTGTAGCTCCGTCGGACATGGATTGGGCAGCGTCGCAGATCGCGAAGCATGGTTCGTACAGTTTTCCTATGTTGCGCGGCAAATAAGTTGGGGATCGCGGCCATAGTCGGTCGAACGCGGGCTATCGCGGCTTGCAAATGCTTTTCCCGACATCTTGAGCATCGCTTGCTATATTTGTCGCGCGGCGCGATCGCCGAAGTGTTGGAGCTTGAGATGGTTCGCCGCTATTACGACCTGCCGTCCCTGACTGCTTTGGCTGTTTTTGAGGCCTCTGCCCGGCACCTGTCCTTCAAATTGGCTGCTGCGGAACTGAACGTCACTCCTGGCGCCGTCAGCCGACAGATCAAAGCGATCGAGGACGAACTGGGGGTTCCGCTGTTTACCCGATTGGGAACCGGTGTGGCGCTGACAAGCGCCGGCGAAGACCTTTATGGCGTGTTGGCCAGTGGGTTTTCGCGGGCCGCAGACATTGTCCGAAATGTGAAACGCGGCGACCGTTCCAAGAACGTCACGCTGGCGTGCACGGACGCCTTCGCGTCGACGTGGCTGATCCCGCGGATGCCGGACTTTTGGACCCGGTACCAGGATATTGCTGTTGACCACCTTATCTCGGACAATCCCCGCGATTACCGCCGCGCCGAGGTCGAATTGCGCATCCGCTACGGGTTCGGATCGTGGTCGAATGAAGATGCTGAGCTCCTTTTCGATGAAACAATCTACCCGGTATGCGGGCCTGGGTTTGCAAGCAAGCATCGCGATGCAACGGCGGAGTCGTTGGCCGACCTCCCCTTGCTGCACGTTGACTGGGTGGATCCCGACTGGGCTGGCTGGGACGAGGTCTTACGGCGCGCGGGGGTTTCGCATGGGCCGACCCGCGGTCGGCGTTTCGGCAAGTTCTTCGTGGCGCTTCAGGCCGCTCAAGCCGATCAAGGTGTGGCGGTTGGCTGGCACCGCCTTGTCAAGGCGCAGATTGACGAAGGGAAGCTCGTCAGACTGACGGATCTTGAGCTCCCAGCGCCGGGCAGCTATTATCTCACCTGGTATCAAAATCGCACGCTTTCCCCTGCCGCCCAGAGCCTCCGTAGCTGGATCCGGGAAGCGGCCGCGCAAGAACGAGAAAGCTAGAGCTCTCTGCCGGCGCGCTTCTGCATCGCCCACAGCTTCAGCGGCGCGCCGATCGACATCAGCGGTTCTGGATAAAGCCGAACCGGGGTTGGCTCGTTCAGGGCGTCTGCAACCATTGGCTCGTTGCTGCCAACGGCAAGATCGGCAGCCAGCATCCCGTAGAGGGTGCCTTGCACAGTTCCCAGGCCATTGCAGCATCCGGCTACGAAGACTCTGTCTTCAATTTCGCCGAATGCGGGCGCGGAATTGAGAGAGAGACACAAGTGGCCTCCCCAGCGAAATTCCATCGGTGTCTCACCCAGCATCGGGAAGCGCGCCTGGAATGATCGACCGTGCATAGCGCCGATCCGACGGATCTGCTTCTCACTGGTGGACATGTCCGGATTATAGGTGAAGGTGTTGCGAACGACGATCCTATCGTCGATCCTCCGGAGGGTTGATCCCATCGGGTCGGCCGGGATCAAGCCCCAATGCGGCTCACCGCCCAGAGTTGCCTGTTCGCTCTTGGAGAGAGGCCTTGTCATGCTGGCGTAGGTGAACACATGCAGCAGGCGTTTCTTGAAAAAACCAAAGCTTTCGAGATGACCGTTGACTGTCAGTATCAACCGCGGCGCGGTGATCTCGCCCTCAGCCGTCTTGGCAGTGTGCACTCTGCCAGTCTGCAAAGATCTGACCGGTGAATTCTCGAATAGCTGCACACGCCTCGACAAGCCTTCCGCGAGTCCACGGATGAAGCCGGCCGGCTGTGCCATTACCGTTCCCGGCGTGAAGGTACCGCCGACGAAGAAGTCGGTTCCGGTGATTTCCTTCAACTGCGGCCCGTCGAGCTGCTCGAATGGCTCGCCTAAGCCCGTCAGGTGCTTTTCGAATTCGCCCAGGACGGCAACACCGTGATCGGTTGCAGCTCCATGGTACTTGCCGGCCCGAACGAAGAAGTTCTGCAACCCGTATTCGTCCGCCGCCGAAGCAGAGAATTCGATGGCGGCCCGGTTCATGCGGATGCGCTTGCGGTCGCGGTCCTGGCTTCCGCCGTAATGCTCTCCACCGAGCTCGTGCGGAAGATCGATCATGAAGCCGGAGTTGCGCCCGGCAGCACCCCAGCCGACGCGCTGAGCATCGACCACCACTATGCGCTCGTTCGGCACCAATTGTGAGAGGCGCCGCGCGGCCGCCAAGCCAGCAAACCCAGCTCCTACAATGAGCCAGTCCGACTCGTGACGGCCGCGCAGCACCTCAGGTGCCTTGGGAGGCGGCAGAATACCGTACCAACCGGGCATGGATGTGTCCGCAGGCGTGCGGACAGCCTCATAATCGCTCATCGGTGCGACCAGGCTAATCTACCGAACGTGAGACTTTAGGATCGGAGATGTCCGCCCAGATGGTCTTGAGTTCGGTATATTGGTCGTGGGCATGCAACGATTTGTCTCGTCCCCCGAAGCCCGAAAGCTTGAAGCCGCCGAAGGGAGTCGAGACGTCTCCTTCGCCGTAGCAATTGATGGTCACCGTCCCGGCGCGAATGTCCCTTGCGATGCGATGCGCCTTGCCGAGATTGGCGGTAAAGATCGAGGCTGCAAGCCCGTATTGCGTATCGTTGGCGACCCGAAGCGCCTCGTCAGCGTTGGCCACTTTGATGACCGACAGCACTGGACCGAAAATCTCTTCTCGCGCAATCTTCATTTCGGGCGTGACATCGTCGAATACGGTCGGCTCGATGAAATAGCCTTTGCCATGCTTGTGGGAGTTGCCGCCCGTGACGATCCTGGCGCCTTCCTCCCGCCCCTTCTTGATGTAGCCCATGATGCGGTCGAACTGCTCCTTCGACACAATGGCGCCGAGCCGATTGCCCGGATCCAGCGGCTCGCCCAAAGGCCATTCCTTTAGCTTGTGGAGGACGGTTTCTACCAAGCGATCCTTGATCTTCTCGTGCACGATCAGGCGGGAATTGGACGAGCAGTTCTCGCCCATGTTCCAGAAAACAGCTTGGGTGACATGCTGTGCAACAACGTCGAGGTTCTCGGCGTCTTCCAGCACGATGCATGGGTTCTTTCCGCCGCATTCGAGCACGATGCGCTTGAGATTGGACTTGGCGGAATATTCCAAGAATTTCCGGCCGACGTCAGTTGACCCGGTGAAGGCGACCATGTCGATATCGGGATGCACGCCGAGTGCCTTGCCGGTCACTTCGCCCGGACCGGTGACGATTTGCAGGACCCCTGACGGCAGCCCGGCCTCATGCGCCAGTTCGGCGATCCGCAACGTCGACATGTTGGTCTGCTCGGCCGGCTTGACAATGACGGAGTTGCCCGTCGCAAGAGCCGGCCCGATCTTCCAGGCCAGCATCAGGATCGGGAAATTCCAGGGCAGAACGCAGGCGACCAACCCCAGTGGCTGGCGCACGATCATCGACACGACATCATCGCCAGAAGGCGACGTCTGGCCGTAGAGCTTGTCGGTGGCTTCCGCGTGCCATTCCAGGCAATGCAGGGCCTCGGGAATGTCTATGGTCTCGACGTCGTAGATCGGCTTGCCGCTTTCTAGCGTCTCAAGCACTGCAAGCTCATGGGCGTTTCGCTTTATCAGTTTCACGAGCCGCCGTAGAACGCGCTTGCGCTCGCTCGGATGCGCACGCGACCAGGCGCCGGATTCAAATGCCAGCCGTGCCTTCTCGACAGCGAGATCAACGTCGGCCTTGCCGCAGGAAGCGATCCTGGCGATGACCTGCCCCGTCGCCGGATTGATGGTCTCGAAAGTATCCCCAGATTGTGCCGCCCGCGCCTTGCCGTCGATCACTGCGTTGGTCGGCAGTGGCAGGCTATCCGCCAGATTCTGGTACTCATCACGCGTTAATAGCGATGACATTCTCGGAAGCCCCCTTCTGGGATTTTGCAGTGATTGACGCGATGACTGCCTTAAGGGTGCGGATCGTCGACTCGAGTTCCCGCTTCTGTTCGTCGCCTAGGGCCCGCATCGGCCGGCGCACGGGCCCAGCCGGCAATCCAGCCAATTCGCACCCGAACTTGATGCTCTGGACGAATTTGCCGCCCTGCTCGAGGAGCCTCATCAGAGGCAGAAGCGCCGACATGATCTGCCGGCCCTTAGTGAAGTCCTTCTCGATCACGCAGGCTTCGTACAGCGCGAGGTGCTCTGCCGGCAGGCAGTTGCCGGCGCCGCAGACCCACCCTTTTGCGCCCCACGCGAAGAATTCGAGGGCCTGATCATCCATGCCGCAAAACAGATTAATGTGCGGATAGTCACGAGCCAAGGCGTGCAGCTGATTCATGCTGCCGCTGGATTCCTTGATGGCGCAGAAATTGGAGCTGCGACCGACGCGGTCCAGGAATTCGAGATCCATCATGGTTCCGGTGCGCCCGGGATAGTTGTAGAGCATCACCGGTAGATTGGCGGCCTTGTCGATCGCAAGCGCATGATTGGCAAGTTCGAGTTGCGTGGGAACAGCGTAGTACGGGGAGCCGATCAGGATTCCGTCGTATTTCAGGTCCTTTGCAACCAGCGCATATTCAATGCAGTCCTCGGTACGAATGGCGCCGACGCCGGCGATCAGGGGCATCTTCCCCTTCACCACGCCCCTGGCAAGCTTAAGCAGACTGACACGCTCGTCGCGTGAGTGGGCGTAGTACTCGCCTGTCGTCCCACCGACAATGATCCCGTGGACGCCAGTCGCGACCAGGTGCTCGACCATGACGCAGAAGCCGTCACGGTCGATCGATCCGTCCGCATGAAAGGGCGTTGTGACGGGCGGAATAACGCCTTTGAACGACATCTGCCTCGCTCCAGTTTGGGGCTACAGGTCAGTGTTATATGCAAGCTGAGGAGTGGGGGCAGCCGAAATAAAATCACCTGGCAGGCAACTTTTTTGCGGTTCTGGCCATATCGAGCATGCCTATGAGAATCGGCGTAGCGGGCTACGAGCTGTTCGCTCATCGGCCAGGGGCGTTCAAAGGCATACGCCGGGCGCGAGCTCTGCGTTCAGGCGTTCCGCTCTTCGGCCGAAATCTTCCGCAACCACTCGCTCACCCGCTCCGCCCCCCGCGACAGGCTCCGGCTGTCGTCCACGTCAGATAGTATCGTCCCGTGGCGTCCAGTTCGAGGTCGGTGATCCTGATGAGCCTGTCCTCTTGGACCATGTTGGCGCCAGCCGGTGTCAGCCCACGGCAACGCCCTGATCAGCCGGAGGGTGCAAAGCCACGAAGAACTTGCTGAACCTATGGCCGCGAAGCGGCCTGTGCGTAACCCACGCGGCGCAGGACCTCGTCCCCGCCGGCCCAGTCGGTTCAACCCATCGACGTTCAGGAGCGCAGTTGGGGCAAGCACTTGGAGGTTGCATCGCTGTGCTCCTGGGCGAAGCCGGGACCGCAGACAGGGTAGACGACAGGCCCAACAACAGATCCGCGGTCTCGTCAGGCCATGAGCCGCACCCATAGAGGATGCGCAGTTCGACTTGGGCGCACCCAATAGTGGCGCGAACTGTCGGAAATCACATGGTCAACTTGATATCAACATGCAGTTCCAATAGCGCGGCATGCGGCATCAACCGCATCGACGCGAGCGCATCGGCGCAGGCATCGTGACGCTCCCGGAACCATCGCGTTTAATGGTCCTGACGACCTCGGACGCCTTGGAAAGGCTGCTTGCCAGCACGCTGTAGATGTCTTTGCCCGCGCTGGTAAGCATCACGCCGGTTCCTCGCCTCTCAAACAGTGGAACACCGAGGTCGTCCTCAATGGCTTTGATCTGCCGACTGATTTCTCCCGATGTCACGCCCAGCTCGGAAGCCGCAAGCTTGAATGAGAGATGGCGTGCGGAGGCCTCGAATGCCGTGAGAGCAGTCAGTGACGGGAGATCATAGTACTGAGGAACCATTGAAGAATCCAATCAGATCGGGAGTCGCGAACCAAACACAGGGTATCCGTTCGTCCTCTGGCCCACAAAAGACCCCGCCATTTTGATCAATCACAACGGAGTGCGGCCGTCCGCCGTGACCCAAGCAAGTTGCGTGCCGAATTGACGCACCGATTCAGCTGCACCACTTCCAGACCGACTTCGCGCCCCTGGCGACTTTTCGTTGGGTTCCGACATTCTTGTCCAGCTCCAGACACAAGGTTTGTGGATAGACATGCGTGGGATTTCACGTTGACGATGTGAGATCCGGCCACCCTGTGAGGAGTATGAGAAGCCCGTCACTCGGGTTATATCCGCCATCTTTTTCCCTGCCGAGGTGGTCAGCGTTGGGGGCGACCCCGACACGGTTCCCGTAGGGAGAAGTTCGGATATAGGCTTTGCCGCTCGCTAGGATCGGCACGGTGGCGCGGTCTTCGTGCAGACGCTTGGCAGCAAGCACATGCACCTCGATTAGCGCGTGCGCCGGCTTCAGCACCGCGGTACAGTCGCCGACCTGGTCCGCCAGCCTGGAGAGGCTCAGATCGGTGGCCCGATGACAGCGCGCTCCGCCGGTTCAACTGCAAATGCTGGGGAACCTCTCAAACAGGATCATCGCCAACAGGTTCGGCCCGGCAAAGCCTTGCGACGCCACACGGACGAATTTAGGCGGCCGCGCGATCGCCCCCGCATTCCTGACGGGAACTTCTCGGGCTCGGTCTGGATCACTTTAAACTGGTGCAGGATGACCTTCATTTCTCGGTGCCGTCTTCACCAAGCTCCGCCAGTCTGGGCCTTAAAGTGCGGCTGGGCAGTGTCACGTAAGTAACTGCCAAGTCCGCTCTCATCGCGCTTTGGCCAAGTGAGCGTAACTTGCTGCGAAACGCCCAAATTTGTGCTCCCCGCACGTCACCGGCTTGTAGCGAAGCGGGTTGCTGTCCGTGACACAAGAGGGCAATGGTTCGATGATCGCATTGAAATCAGCGTCGATAAAGTAGGGGATCGAGTATCGCTCGCGGCCCGAGCTATTCACCACGCGGTGCATGTTCGCCAGGTAAAGATCGTTCGTGAGCCGCTGAATCAGATCGCCAATGTTGATTACGAATGTGCCGTGGATCGGAATGCCCTCGACCCAATCGCCATCTCGGTTCATGACCTGAAGACCACCCACGTCGTCCTGCGCCAGGATGGTCAGATTGCCGTAATCCGTGTGGGCGCCGATACCGATGATCTCTTCGCCAATATAGCCACTCTGCGGCGGGTAATGAAGCAGGCGCTGAATGCTGATCGGGTTCCGCATAAGGCTTTCGAAATAGCTTTCCGACAGGTCCAGACTGAGCGCAATGCCCTGCAAGAGTTTTTTCGCGAGGTCCACCATCTTTTGATGGTATCCGTATGTCAGTTCCCGAAACTCGGGCAGACTTGAGGGCCACTGGTTGGGGCCAAAGAACGGACCTTCCAGCGTCGAACGTTCAGGTCCGAAGTCAAAGCACTCCTTCAGATCTTTCGTTTTGCCCGGATCGGTGTTCTCCCCGAACGGCTCAATGTATCCGCGCAGGGCCACATCGGATTTGCTAACGTGCAATGTCATCTTCTGCGACGTGGGCAGATCAAAGAACCGACGGCTCACATCGAACACCGAATCCACAAAATCCTGAGCAAGACCGTGATTCTTCACATACATGAACCCAGTGTTCGACAAGGCCCAACGTATCTCCTTGGCCACCCTCTGCTTGTTGCTGCCATCGAGAAGCGGCGCGATGTCAACCACCGGCAGCTTGTCAAAGCTTTCGCGTTTCGCGCGCAGCTTGTCGTCCAGTTTGGCTACGAGATCTTTGCGCATTAGTCACCTTAGTTTGACGATGGGACCGAACAACGAATTGGGGATTTTTGACTGGCAGCATCAAGAATTGTCGGGAAGGACGGTACCTAGTCTAGCGCGATGCGTTCTTTCGTGGTGCCGCGCTCAACAATGTAGAAGAGCCCGAACTCCTAGCAGGGCATGCGTAGGCGCTCGCGCTCTTCGTGTCGCCTTGAATAGGCCCCAAGTCATCGCCAGCGAGTTTTGCGATAGCGTCATCATGGCCGCTCCTCCGTTGGTGCGCTGGGGTCATGAGTCACCTGGAAAACCCAGTAGTGCGCGTCCTCCTCCGCGACGTATCTGCCGTCGTTTAGACGCTGTGCCGGTATAAGGATGCCCGCTTTTTGTAAACTCCGCACCTCATCTTCAAAGAATGCGGTCTCCGCATAACTCTTCCGGGTGCTGACGATGACGAATCCGTTCGGGCGCGTGACGCGAGCCAATTCGCGCAGTGCATCCGGTCGGACATGCCCGAGCGTGAAGACGCCGCAGCAGACCGTGATATTATAGCTCGCGCTGGAGCGGTCGGAGAGCGGCCGGTTGAGGTCGACATCGCCTCGGACATTACGGTAGACGCGAGTTTGCCGGGCCCTATCGGCCATCTCCTCGGAGAGATCGAACCCGTCGATCAACCGGAACCTGAGGCGTTCCAGTTCCACGCCCACGAGGCCTGTTCCCCAGCCAGCATCCAAGATTGCGATGGCTGCTCGCTGCCTAGCCAAATAGGCCGTCTGCACGGCACCCGCCAGTTCCGCCACGATCATCGGCCCGCAGTATCCATCGCGGCCAACATCCAGCTCGTAGCAACTGGCCCATTCGCGATAAAGTGGGTCAAGCGACCGGCGTCGCCGTCGAGAGCATGGGAATCCTTAATGCGCTTTCGTGCGGCTTGCTCCAGTGCCGTCTGCTGATCGAGGGTGTTCATGACAGTTCCTCCGTGTAGTGGCAGGTTAGATGCAGTACAGTCCTCATCGGCGGCAATGGCCGCGGCTCAACCCATGAGCTGTTCGTCGTTGTATTGCTGAACATGGCTGTCCCAGGCGCTTCCAGCGAAATGCACGCAAACTGCTGCGGCCGGACCGGGGATCTCAAACGTATTCCGGGAATCACTGGGGATGTGTGGTCTTTGAGCGCTCTCCGGCATTCCGGCCAAGGCGCCCTGTTCGTCTATCAACTTATCGAAGACGTCGCCTGGCCGTGGCAGGCAGGTGACGACAAATGCCGCCATCGCTGGTCGCATCGCAGTGCGTCTTGTCACCGGGTGTCCTTTTCGAGCAAGTCGTTCGCGACCGCGAGATTGATGTCTTCTTTATTTGATCGCCGGCGTCCAGGAGCTTGGCCATCGGTCGGTCCCACGCTTTCGGTAGAATGAATCCGATTCATTGTGAAAAACGAGCGGCGCGCACGGCGCTTCCTCCAGCTTCTACAGCAGACATGGGTACTTCCTTTCACAAGTCAGTCGGCGAGACCTCAGGCCACGTTCCATCGTTGCCAATGGATATCATTCGAATTGTATGACTAGCAAGTTAGTTTGTGTTAATGATACATTTAATTGTGTTAATATTAATCTACTTGAGCTAGTTTTTATGTCGGAGTTTTGTCACAATTCTTCAACACAATATTTGTATCTAGGCGACATTTTTCCCTGACGGTTTAAGGAAAACCTATTCGGCAGCCGCGAGAGGTCGAGATTTGGCTACGGTGCGGTCCGGAGGGAACCACGTTGATCTCAAGGCTGCTCGAAGTGAGCGCCAGCTGATCAGGATCGAGCTCCTTCGATCTACGGCTGGAAGGACGCGTGGTGGAGTTCACGCCCCAAAATGCTCCCGGCGTTCATTGTGCGCGGCCAGATCTCGGCTTCCATTTGCGCTCGCTCCGCCTGCTCGGCCGTATTGTTGGAAAACATCAAACGACCGGCACCCGCTGTCGGTTTCGTCGAGTGCGCGACACAGGGCAGCAGTTCTGTCCCAATTTCATGCAGCCCATTGAATAATACCAAGAAACCTCTGTCTGGCCTCCGTCTGCACAGTTGGCACGACGTTTGATACTCCCTTGTTGCAAATGCGCCCGGAGGTTCCGGTCAAGATTCAGATTGGGAGCCATCTCGAAATCAATGAAATGAAGGATAAAGCAACATGTCAGGTCGGCGTGAGTTCACATCGCCCGAGTTGAGACGGGTCAGGAGGTTCACCAGTCGCGTAGATGCGTTCCCCCGCCGTGTCGACCTGGGACAGAAGAGATTGGTGCGGGAGCGCCCCAAGGCGGGATCTACCCGCTTGAGCCGAAAAAAACAGGTTGCCGTACCCCATCTAGCCGCGGGGGTCACGAGGCCGGTTGGCTTGCATCAAGTGAAGGCGGTACGATAATGGCCAATGTTGCTAATGTAAGTGTAATCGACAGTTGTGCTAGTGGCTCGAGTCGAGCGTCGCGCAGCAAATCGCCCAAAGCGGGTTCAAGGTGCTCCTTTGGAAGAACGTCGAGGACTTCGCTCCTGCGCCTCACTGGCCACGATTCAAGGCGGTACGGATGGTCTTTCGGCCGACTCGAAATTGACTCTACGGTGCATTCGTTGGGCATATCGGAGCTCGGCGGTGGAATGGCGTTGCCCGCTGGAATCGAATTTCTATGTCGTGCCGCCGATTTCGACCGTCAGGGCATATGGGCGCGTGGGCGCTCTCAAGCAAGCAAAACGCTTGCCGCCACATGCGGCGGACGTAGAAAGCTCTCCCGCGGAGATCGGCCTGCCGGTGATTGTTAAGCCAGCCGTAGGCAGCGGCAGCAGCGGTGTCCGTTTGTGCCGCACCGTCGAGGAGTTAGCCGACATACGTCTTATCTGTTGGGCGGGAAGCACATATGGCGGTCTTCGCCGAGGATACTGGTCGAAGATTTCGCACAAGGCCCCTATTATCTCGCTCAGATAATGGGAAATGAGGTCATTGGGATTGAAGCCGACCTGGGGGCCCTACCGCGTTTTGTATTTTGTGAGAGCAGCTTTCCGGCCCAGCTGACTGATGAGGGCCACGAGCGTATCGCCGATGTTTCTCTAAGCTGTTTGCGAACTCTCGGCCTTGGTTGGGGGCCAACGAACATTGAATTCCGGTGGACGAGCGTGGCCCAGTCATCATTCAAGTCAATCCGCGTCTTGCTGGCACGCCCAGTCCTCAAGTGGTTCAGCTGGCTTACGGTGTCGATCTCATCAGTGAACACGTGAAGCTTACAGCTTGCCACCGGCGAGGAATGTAATTTGCGCAGAAGGGTTCGCAGACTGCGGGCTCGCGGTTCCTACTGCCTGATCGCAACGGCATCCTCGATTGCATAGACGGTGACAGTCGGGCGGCCGCTGTATCAGGTGTTGCCGAGGTCAAGTTTTATGTTGAACCCAAGACGCCGATCGTCAGGAACGGCGATTTCCGAGACTGGCTCGGACATGTCATCGCCGCTTCGCCCAACCTTGCTCGGACCGGGGCGATACTTCAGCGTGCCGTACTTGATCGATTGGTCAATCACACCATTTTCGACGCTTGGCGAATAGTCTAGGTACGAGCTGCAACTCCTCGCCCTCTCCGCACCAGCGCAGGTCGACGATGATGCCTATTTTCGTTCCTGGGAACTGCCACGCTGTGGGATAACATTAAAGCACGCCACTTGTTTGCGAGCGACAAGCGTTTTCTGGCCGATGTGTGTGTGGCGCACTATCGGCCGGGGCACGAATTGAGGAAACAAGGCCTGCCGCGATGATCGTGGTCAAGTAGCTCAGCCATTCGGCTTTGGCCCTCACAGATCCGGGCGGGCGGATTTCTCGCAACCGGCTCTCCCGAGGGTAACCCGCGTCACATCCGTGCTTGCACCAATTGCCTCGCTTCTCGAACGAGAGGCGACGGCACGCCGTTCATGTCAGTCGTGACGAACTGCTTCCCGCCTCGGCCATAGTCGCCGCTGGCTCTACCGAATCAAATTGAAGCAGGATGGCTGGAGATTGACATACGCATCGGGTAAATCCTATTCGCTTGCAAAGCGGCGCACTGCCAACCAAGTCAATACGTGGTCACCGGCAATACTAAAGCGAATGTCATATTGTTCGCCCTCGCGTAATTCCTGGCAAAGAGTTTGAGTCAGATGCAGTTGTAGGCGCCCGTTTGCAGGAATAGTGCGTAGTTCGGCACAATCGAATCCAAAAAAACGCCTGGCCAACGGGTAGAGCACTTTAAAGAGTGTTTCCTTGGCGGAAAAAAGCAGCGTCGCCAGCCGATCTGGAGGGAGAGCCGTCTGTCGAGCGATTAAGGCACGTTCATCTTTGTTCGCAGTCATACACAGGATCGACTCCAGCGCATGACCACTGGCCAGCGCCTCGACATCCACACCGGCTTGCCAGCTTCCATCGGCAATGGCGAAACATGCGCAATGACCTCGCGCGTGAGTTATTGAACCGGCAGAATATCGAGGCCAAAGTGGAGCGCGGTCGGGACCGATAGGTATCTGGGGGGCCGGTTGGCCCAGCGCGAGCAATGCTGCGCGCGCGATCGCTCTACCGGCCAGAAACTCGGCACGACGTATCGGTAACGCTGTGGACAGGCTGGCAGGGCAGGCTAATGCGAGTTCTTGAAACAAGTTCTCCGTGTACCTTTCGAAATCGAACCGGCCATGCACCAAGACCGCATCCCCGTAGCCAGTATCATGCAAGGTCACATTGTTGAGAAATCCGCGCGAGCGGGCTGAGAGCATAATGAGGTGCGTGGTGCTCATTCTGGAACCTGAGGGGGCACCGCAGCCGCAGCGCGCAGCCTGGAATATCGCCTCAGACCGAAGTGACCTGCCCAATTGTCATCGAGTGGTAACCTACGGCAGGAGAACGCGGGCCGTTTTGCCGCCGGCCTGACGTTATATCCATAAATAGATATTCGTCGCACAGATAGCCCCCGCATGAAGCCCAGAATGGTTATAGACTAAAACGCGACCGACTGACTGAGCGAAGAGCAGCCAACAACTGATGATCTCGTCGCGGATTGACGAAACTGGATCGGTAGCCCGCCGCCGCGAACTGGGCCACAATAGAGTCTTTGCCGGCCATTTTTTGACCGTGATCCTTAATTGCTAGGGAGCAGAATGGTGCCCAACAATGGTGCCCAACATTGAAGCTGAAGGGGCCGTGACTGACCTTAACCGTTGCTCGCCACAGGGCCGGGTTGCTGTCCCTCAACCAGACATGCTGTTCGGCCGCGTATCCGGTGTCGGATCGATGAGATCCAGCAGCCGTCCCATGCGATCGAACTCCTCCTCCAGATCGAGCCGCCCGCGATGTGGTTTAGATCTCCGATTCATGGTCGGACGTCTTCGACGATACGTCCCACGACGGACGAATTCGCCTTTGTATGAGGCTTCTCTCCTTCCGCTATGGCTATTGCGACTAGTGCGAAGAGGTCTGACAGACCTGCTCGTAGAGGTCTCCGAACGTTGCCGCCTTAAAAATCTCATGCAGATGAGGCGCCCTCCAGCGACCGCTTTTCGTCAAACGGACTTGAAGTGCTGTGGCGAGCAGGCTGTCTCCGCCTATCTCGAAGAAGTTATCGTCCAATCCTATTTCTTCTACACTCAGGAGAGATTTAATTTCATCCAAAAATGCATTACTATCGCCAACGAGCGCGTTCTCCTTATTGTTTTCGATTACTTTGGACTGGGATATTTTATTGCCGTCCTGCTCGTCGGTACTAATTGTCCGAATCTGGTCGACCCATTGCCTTATTCGGGGATGCAACGGTCTCGTCGCTATTATTACTTGGCTGCTTTCGACTGTTGCCAGTATTCGTCTGATGATTTCGATCCCCTCGTCGGGACTGAGTGCCAGATCCCTCGCCTTAGATGTCTCGTACGCGGAAGTTACCTGCTCCCCGTAGGAATAATCCCAGTCATCCCAGTTGGAATTGATCCACCGGACGCCGAGTTTGGCCGGCATTTGGCGTGCAAAAGCGTCCATGAACCTGTTCGCCGCCGCAAAATCTGCCATCGCTAGCCCGCCTAGAACGGACGCCAGCGATGAGAAAAGGAAGACAAACTCAGGTATTTGGGCGTAGGTGGACTTGATCCGCTTGATCGCACTGTAAAGGTTGCGGGTTCCGATGACTTTGGGGGCGAACTCGCTGGCGAAGGGCGTATCTTCCATCTCTGAAAGGAACCTCAGATCGGCCAGTCCAGCGGCGTGGAAGACACCGTCGATCCGCCCCAGGTCCCGAATCGTGGTGTCGAGCGCCGTAAACAGGCTGTCGAAATCGGATACATCGGCCTGGCGCAGAATCACCTGACCTCTTGCGCTATCCAGAGCGGCCAATCGAGGCATCCAACCGTTGTCATCGAGACCCGCGTACTTCCAATCCAAACTGTCGGGTACCGCACGGCGGGTTATCGCGACTACCGTCGCTCCAAGGGCTACAAGATGTTCAGTCAGGGAAAGACCGATCTTTCCGAGGGCTCCTGTGATCACATAAACGCCGTCTGGTCGCAGGACCTCCCCTCCCCCTGGAGTTTGTTCGGCCAGGGTCACCTCCGGGAAGTGCAGCACCCACCGCCGGTTCCCTCGGAGGGCGATGACCCCATCGGGACCTGGCACGTCGCGCCCGATTTCAGCAAAGAGCCGATCAGTGACACCCGGGTCGTCGATATTCAGGTCCACAACCCGACAATCGACCATCGGATTCTCCTGCGGCAGGACGATGGCGGGGCCGAAGATGCATGCCTTTTCGGGATCTATAGGTTCTTCACCGACCTGGACCATCCGGTCACCAACAACCCAGACATCGACCGGAGTCTGCAATGCCAGTGTAGAGAGAACTCGCGCAAAATCGAATATCGCGTGGTAGCTCCGGAAAAGATCGGTCTGCACCGTACCGGAATCCCCGGACGCGTCGGCGCGGCCGCTCAGGTGCCAGAGGCAGAGAATGCGGTCAGCAGGACGGCTCGATGCGATCTCGGCGTCGAAGAGCGCCTTCAGACCTTCTCGGGTTGGATCAATCATCACGGTTGACCCTTTGACTTTCATGGGCGGGTCCAAGGGTCTGGCTCGTCGGCAAACACGAACAACCTCATGACCAGCATCCGCCAATTGCTGCGTTACGCTGTTTGCCAGCGCGTCTCCCGCGCAATCCACATCTCCGGACGATTCATCGGCGAGTATCAGCCAACGCTGCGCCTTTGTACTCCCGTCACCGAGAATCGTGCGGGGAAGCATTTTCTCTGTCCAACTCTGTGCGTAAATGAACGCTTCTCCCCTGCGCCGCTCTCGCTCCCCGGTCTGCGGCAGAACCGCCATGCCAGCAGGCTGACCGTCCGGCCAGCAACGGTGACGATCAAACGAGTACGTCGGAAGCGAGATCCTGCGACGAGAACCGAACGGTTCCAATTGATCACTGGCTCGTTTCCAATCCACCGCAACACCCAAGGACCAGAGGTTCCCAAGACATTCCAGAAGAACATGACGATCGGTGAACTCCCGGTCATCCTTCCCGCGCGTGGCTGAAACCACCGCAGAGATTCTGGCCTTACGATCCTCTGAATTAATTGTTTCATGTGCGAAACGCGCCAGATTGCACGAGGGGCCAACGTCAATGAGCGCAGTTGCACCGGCCGCAATGATGGCCGCGAGAGACCGATCAAATCGGATCGTTTCGCTTGCTTGCCTGCTCCAATAGGTCTCGGGTAGAGGCACATTCGCCCGGTGGAGATATCCACCTGAATTCAGAGCGATGGCCAAATCCGGTACTCGCTTCTCGAGCGTGCGGACATGTGCGTCGATTGTATCAGCTGCCGGTTTCATCAGCGGAGAATGGCTGGGGACGCCAGCTGTATTGAGGATCTGGTTGGGGATCTCTGCTTTTTCGAGCCCCCCCTGAAGCCTTTCAATCAGTTCCCGTCTCCCGGTGAACACCACACTGGTTTTGGAATTCACGACACCGACACTAATATCGCCGGATTCAGCCCGGTCACGCCAAGCATTTTCCTCGAGAATGCTTTCAGCCTCCTCCGGGCTGCATTTTACCGCAAGCATAGCACCGTCGACGCCAAGATTTGCCATCGCGCGACCACGAGCGACCATTAGGGCTATAGCGTCGTCAAGTTTCAGAATGCCCGCTAGGGTGGCCACGACGTATTCGCTCATGCTGTGTCCGACAAGGTAGTCGGGACGCACGCCACACGCTTGCAGCAATTGTGCCATGGCGTACTGCACCGAGAAAAGCATGACGTTGATTTGTTCGAAGGAAGCGGCGGCGTATGCGTCGTCTTCCCCGAAGACGAGTGTCTCCAGATCACGATCCAGGACCGGGCGACTAGCGGCGGCACAAGTCAGGAACGCCTCGCGAAAGTCCGGCACGTGATCAAACAGGTCCTTGAACATTTCCGGGTGCTGCACCCCGCCGCCCGGCAGCATGAACGCAATCGACGGCGAGGAAAGAATCCGATCAGCCGTGCGATCCGCCTCTTCCTCTAGTCTCTTGATGGCCATGTCCAGGTTGCGCGCCACGACGACCGTCCGATGATCGAAATGGCATCTCGCCACCCGTAGCGTGTGAGCGACGTCACCAAGATTGATATCCTGGTTACGCCGCAGGAACGCGGCTAGATTTCGGCAAGCCCGGTTTAGGGCCGACGGCGTCTTTGCAGATAGGGAAAGGGCGTGAGATCCGCGTTCGACCGATCCAGGCCAAGCCCTTGCGTCATCGCTGGTCCATTCCTGCAGCACAACATGGCAGTTGGTTCCACCGATTCCAAGGCTGGTCACTCCGGCAGTTCGGGCGCGACCCTGCCTACGGGGCCAGCGCCTAAGCTGCTCATTGACGAAGAAGGGGGTCTCTTCCAGATTCAAGTCCTCGTTCAGCCGGTTAATGTTAATGGTCGGGGGGATCACGCCTTGCTGAAGGCTGAGCACTGTTTTTATAAAGCTCGCGACCCCAGCGGCGATATTAGCATGACCGATATTCGGTTTGACTGACCCCAGCGCACAGGTCTTGCCAGTCTCCGCCTGCCCAGCGAAGACCTCTGCCAAAGCGCGGACCTCAATTGGATCACCGACCTTAGTGCCAGTGCCGTGAGCTTCGATGTATTCCACGTCGGCAGGGTTGAGAGCTGCGGACTCAAGTGCTTGGCGCACAACAGCGGTCTGTCCCTGCGCGCTTGGCGCCGAGAAAGATGATTTGTTGTGGCCATCGTTATTAATGGCAGATCCTTTCACCACTGCGTGGATCGGATCGCCCGCCGCGAGCGCATCTTCAAGGCGTTTGAGAACGACGATTCCCACCCCATCTCCGACCACCGTGCCGCTGGCATCGGCATCAAAGGCGCGGCATACGCCGTCCGCGGAATTGATGAAATCTTCTACATACTGATATCCTGCTTGAGGGAAGATGATGCTGGACGCACCTGCCAGCGCCATATCGCAATGACCAGCCGCGAGCGACTGAGCGGCGGTAGCGATCGCGACCAGCCCTGTTGAACATGAGGTTTGCACCACAATGCTTGGGCCGCTGAGGTTCAGCATGTAAGACGCGCGCGAGGCAAGATAGTCCTTGTCGTTGCCGAGTTCCGTCAGCCAAGCGAGGGGCGCGTCAGTGGGATCGATGAGGGTTCCCCCCTTCAGATGATGCAGCAGATAGAGTGGCAGAAAAGAACCGGCGAAGACGCCGGTTCGGCCCTCGTGCTCGGTTGGCATGTATCCTGCAGACTCGATTGCCTTCCAGCAACATTCGAGGAAGAGGCGATGCTGCGGGTCCATTAACGTCGCCTCGCGCGGCGATAAGCCCCAGAACCCAGGATCGAAGACGTCGACCCCATCGAGATGGGCGCCCATGCGCACATAATCGGGACGCCTCAGGACGTCCTCCGGAATGCCCCGGGCCTTGAGTTCCTGCTCGGAGAGCGGAACGATCGAGCAGACCCCCTGACAAAGGTTCTCCCAGAGCTCATCGACTGTCTCCGCGCCGGGGAAACGCGCCGCCATGCCGATCACTGCAATGTCCACGCCGGTGCGGCGTTGCCGGTCGACCGACTTAGTCGGCGACTTGCTCGCCGATACTGACGATGTTTTGGGGAGCTTCCCGTATTGGGGACGTCCCTGCTCGCCGCGGCGCTTGCCGAGAAGAGCCGCAAGCTCTTTGAAAGTCGGGTTCAGGAAAACCTCCACTACGCGGAGCTCCACCTTGAGGCTCTCGCGAAGCTGCGTGCAGAGACGGGCAGCCAGAAGGGAGTGTCCGCCGCAATCGAAAAAATTGTCGCCCGGATCGGTAGCGTCTGCCTTCAGAAGGTCACGCCAAGCAGCGCGAAGTGCAGGTTCGACCTCGCCGGTACTTGTCACGGGAGTGCACGCCTCTTCCGCGACGTCGCGGAGGCGCGGCCGATCAAGTTTCCCGTTCGCCGCGAGGGGCAATTCCGCTACAGCGACGAAGCCTGACGGTATCGCGTAGTGCGGAACCTCCGACTTCAGATGCGCACGCAAAGATGCCTGCCACCCCTTGTCCCAATTTCGCAAGACTACATAGGCGATCAGTCGATCAGGCTGGCCGGTCGTCGGATCGAGTTCCGGCACGACGGCCGCGGAGGCGACGGCGGAGTGCCGTAGCAAAGCAGCTTCTACAGACCCCGGGACGACGCTATAACCTCGGATCTTCACCATGAAAGCGCAGCGGCCGATAATCTCCAATTGGCCGCTGGGCAGCATGCGGCCAAGATCGCCCGTGCGAAACATCATGCCATCATCGCGGAACGGGTCGGGAAGGAAGCGTTCCCGTGTCATCTCCGGGCTGTTCAGATATCCCTGACCCACTGCATCGCCTCCGACGAAAATCTCGCCCACGAAGCCCAGCGGGAGCGGGTCACGCTGCTCCCCCAGGACATAGACACTGACGTTGTGCTGAGGCGGTCCGACCGGGACGACCTCTTGTGTGGTCGCAGGATCGATCTCGCTCAGGTCAATATGCGTGACGTCATAAGTCTCCGCTACGCTATAATGATTGATGATTTTGACATGGGGCAGCGCATCCTTCACACGCGAAACCAACGCTGCTGTTACCACCTCACCTGATAGATAAATCAACCGAAGATCCGGGAGGCGGGAGGGGACGTCAAAGACGCCGCTGCCAACAAGCACATCCAGCAATGAGGGCGTCAACAGTGTTCTAGAAATTCGGTTCCGCTCCAGGTATGCGACCAGCCGGTTTGGATCGTAAATAACGTCGTCGGGAATCAGATAGGCTGGCGTCCCGGCGAGGATCGGCCGCATTATCTCCCAAACCAAGAAGATATTAACCGCCTCGCGCTCATTAGGCGCGTACGGCAGCGCTTGATAGCGCCACTGGTAAGAGCATACAGCGCTTCGGTGGGGGCAGACGATCCCCTTCGGTTCACCAGTCGTGCCAGACGAAAATACGATCTGGGCCGGGGCATCGAGATGGACCGCTAGCGGACTGGCCGGACCGGCCTTGCCGATTTGCGCATCCCAACCCTTGTCGAGCGAAAGCGCAAGCCCCGACCAGTCAGGCGGAAGGCTAGTTGCAAACCGGTTGTTGGTCACAACGATTTCGACAGCTGCCTTCTCGAGTATCCGCTTGAGCGCCGCAACGGGCTGGGCTTTGTCAAGCACGACATACGCCGCCCCGGACTTAAGAATGCCGAACATTGCGACAGCGTATTCGGGTGACGTATCCATAAGAATACCCACGTGCGAACCTAGGCTCTGCCCGCTTCCTAGGAGGTGCCTGGATAGGGTCTCGCTCAGATCATCGAGCTCTCGGTACGTGAGGGTCGCAGCCTCAGAGACAACGGCAGGGGCCTCCGGGCTGAGGGCAGCTTGTTTACGGAGGCAGTCATGCAATGGCAGATCAGGATAAGGCAGGGCCTCGGCAATTCGAATAGAAGCCGGGAGTTGTGCCTTCACCTCCCGCACCTCGCGCAAGAGGGTAGACACCACTTCCTCAGTCCGGGAATGGGTGAAAAAGTGATCGCCCTCAAACATAACCCGGGCGAAGCGCGATGTCGTAAGTCGACGCCATTCGTCCAGGTCATCAGCATCCAGCATTTCGTCCTGAACTCCCCCTACTGCCGTGATTGCTGCGTTCAGAGGCGTTGGCAGGTTGCGATTGTAAGTCTCTGCAAGTTCGAAGTCGGCCCGCAGAGGCGGCAAGATGAAGTTCAGTAGGAGTTCCTCGTTTGCCAGCGCCTCCGGAGGAACCATTCCGAGGTTCCGGACCAGATCAGTCAGCTCATCATCCGTGTACCGATACATCGGTCGCTCATCCGCCGGCACATCCGCCGATTTGTGAGCAGACACGACCACATGAAAGGGAGAGGGCTTACCTTCGCTCTCAAGCGAGCGGGCGATCTCGTAAGCCACGAGGGCACCCGTGCTATGACCGAAGAATATGAAAGGCCGGTCGCTATACCCGCGGAGCGCATCAGAGATCATGGAAGCCAGGACGTCCATGCTGCGAATGGCGGCCTCAGCTGACCGTTTACCGCGCCCCGGAAGATCCAGGCAAATCAGCTCAACGTCTTCGGGAAGATAGTCAGACCAATTACGGAACGATTGGACGCTGCCACCTCCATGCGGGAAGCAAAAAATCCGATACGACGGTTCGGGCGAGCTCTTTACGATGTTCAGTAAGCCTTTGGCCTCAGCAAGAGAGTGTTTCATTTCTGACTACCTTTGCAATGAAGATTCCGTTATAGAACCGGTCCTATGCGGCACCTGCGTCATTTCCCGTCCGAATTGGGCACTATCCTGCCGGTGCGCTGGCCCTTTGGGACACTCGGAAAACCCAGTAGTGTGCGCCCTCTTCCGCGACGTATTTGCCATCGTTTAGACACTGTGCCGTCACAAGCACGCTCTCATCCTGCAGACGCCGCACCTCATCGCCAAAGGATGCGGCCTCCGCATAGCTCTTGCGGGTGCTTGCAACGATGAATCCGTTGGGGCGCGTGACGCGAGCCAGTTCGCGTAGTGCGTCCGGTCGTATGTGCCCGAGCGTGAAGACGCCGCAGCAGACCGTAATGTCATAAGTCGCACTGGAGTAGTCGGAGAGCGGCCCATTAAGGTCAACATCGCCTTGGACATGGCGGTAGACGAGAGTTTTCCGGGCCTTTTCGGCCATCTCCTCGGAAAGGTCAAACCCGTCGAGCAACTGGAAACCGAGGCGCTTCAACTGCACGCCGACGAGACCTGTACCGCACCCAGCGTCTAGGATTGCGATGGCCGCTCGGTCATTGGCCAAATACGCTGCCTGCACGGCGCTCGCGAGCTCCGCAACGACTGTCGGCCCGCAGTACTCCTCGCGACCGACATCGAGATCATAGGAGTTCGCCCATCCGCGATAGAAATGGGCTAAGCGCCCGGAGTGGCCGCCGAGGGCATGCGAATCCTTGATGCGCTTTCGCGCGGCTTGCTCCAGTGCGGTCCGTTGATCGAGGGTATTCATGACAGTTCCTCCGTGTAGGGGCAGATGGCACAATGGCCGCGCCTGATCTATTAGTGTTCCTGCCGTGTTGCTGAGCATGTCTGTCCGACGACACGGAGTGGGCTTCCGGATAGCCGGTTTCCAGGAGCTGGCGATCATCAGGTCGCCTAATGCTGCCCGCGTTCGGTCCTACGAACCGAGTGGCCGCAAGGGCGCTTCTGCCAGCCTCTCCAGCAGACATGGGACTTCCTCCTTTCACGAGCAAGTTGATGGTAGGCTGGTTTAAGCCTGATACGTAACGACAGAACAATATATATCGACTCTGACGCTAACAAGGAAGTATAAATAAGTTAAAATTACTGTTAATTTCATTTCCGTTTGTTGCACGTATTTTAATATATTCGAGAATTAATATTAACAACTCTTTGCACATAAGGAGGTGAACCCATGAGACTTTCGTCTCGGGCCTGACGAAAGTCTGCTAGCTGAGACGTTGAAAATGGCCCGGGCTCGTTGCAACCTCGCGCTGATGGAGTGATGAGCCCCCTGATAAAACGCCCCGATTTGGATTAGAATTTTCCGTCCGAGTTTCCTGGCTGGAAGAAAGAGCGGAAAGCACTGAGGTCATCGCAATTCTCGCGCTCGCAGAATCGTTCGTCATCTCGATCTGCTGCGTTTGCAGATCCTCACGGCATCGCGGCGCTTCTGGCCTCAATCATGCGGCTATTTCTTGCGGCCACAGGCCCGTGATGCGTGCTGGCCGCTCGTAGCGCACGGCGAGCCGCCGCCTCGCCGACGTCTTCAACGTGTCGCCATAGATGATTGGCGGGCCGACATACCTGAGCTGCAGCTCAAGCGTTTTTCGTGAAGGCGAAGTGAAAGCTGTTCGTTGAAGGGACGATACTATATCGTTGCGCTCAATTTCGCCGTACAAAAGCACATCGACGCTAATTCCTTCCTGCCAGCGGATGGCAATGGAAGGTTTCGAAGTCGACATAACTCCACTGATTCTTGTTTTGCGCCGCGCGGGCCCTTGCGCACTTCCGTTGTTCGCGGGAACGGACCTTCGTCGTGATCGGAAAGAGTGGATTCTGATGCATTGCGTGAGGTTCGTCCGCAAAATCGCCATGGCAAGCGGGTGCGATCAGCTGGATCATGTGGGCTTCCGTCGCAGGAATGACCCTGCCACTGGATCGCGTTTCGCGCAGCCTTTGACAAAATGGGGGTTCGGCGCAACGTCCAGTTCGGTCTGTTGATCGAGCGCGTTCGTGACACTTCTCCGTATAGGGGCAGATGGTCATTGGCGGCGCAATGGCCGCGGCTGATCTATAGCTGTTCCTTGCCGTGTTGCTGAGCATGGCTGTCCGACCATACGGAGTCGGCTCCCGGATAGCCGGTTTCAAGGAGGTGGCGATCATCAACCTAATGCTGCCGGCGTTTGGTCCTGTGGCCGCACGAGCAGTAAGTGCTGTTTCGGGTCAAGCTTTCAGGAATGCGAGTGACCTGTGAGCCTCCCGATTCTGTGTCGGAATCGGAGATCTGGGAATGCCATGAAAAACCGAGACGTCCGGACATGCGAGCCATACCAGTCGGGGAGCGTTGCGTCCGGGTCGCTTCGGCAAAGGTGTAGCTGGAGCACCCAGCAGCGCCACGAAGTTCTGCGCCTCGCGGACATCACCGGTCTTGCGATCGACAATCGGTAGCTCCTTGCCGGAATAACCCACGAAGATCCTGTCGCCGGCCGCATGCTTCTGACGCATCGTCGACGACAGCCCTACTTAAATCTCCGTAGAAGTTCACAAAAGGCGGTCAATGTATCCAAATGTATGTTGTGGCTGTCGGGGCGGGCCAAGATGTCGGCGGTTTCCCTGCCCCGGCCCGCGACATAAGGAGGCGTCGGTTGGCGGCTACAAGGCTTTCAGGAATGCCATCAATGACGGCAGAGTACGTTGCCGAGGCGGCCCGCTCAACCTGTGGATGTCGACGCTGGCCAACGCTTGGCCTTCCTTCCAGGTCGACCTCGGCGTGGATGTGGGTGATATCCAACGACACGTGGCCAAGCCAGGCACGGATTGTGTTGATGTCAACACCAGCGCGCAGGATGTGGACGGCTGTCGTGTGCCAAATTGTATGCTGGCTGACGCACTTCGTGGCCAAGCTCGGCATGGCTTTGCTCGCCATGTCGGCATATTGCCTCCGCGCGTTCCCGTCAGAGCGACTCCACGGCAAGGATAACAAGGTCCGGATCTGCCCATTGTGGCCAACGACGGCAACGTCGTTGACCCGCCTCGTGACTGACCGTGCAAGAGCGATGCAGTCTTTCTGGGGCGAACGAAGGAGGCTTTGATCTCTTTGGAATTGGAGCGCGTCGTGACGAATAGAGGCGAAACGTCCATATGGCACAATAGTTCTTTATAAATACTTAACAAAACTCTTAACTTAACGGTATTTACCAGTGGTGGAGCGTGCGCTAATTGAATAGCGAGGGCATTTCAGTTGCGTGCCTCACGTGCACGAATGCGTTCAGAAAGCAACCTGCGACACGTCAAAATTGCACAGGATGCCGATACGAAAAGTACATGTAGAATATGAGGAATGCTATCGGCGCGAGTTCTACGCGCTACGCGGAGCGTTTTACTTTCGGTTGAGCCAATGGTGGCAAATAGGAATTTTCTGAAAAGCGGCATTGCGCCTAGGGAGTAATAGAAACATGAGAATAATGTCGTTCAAACCAGGTGCATGGACGGAACCGTAGAGGCCTGGTTTGATGAGAACTTGCTGGTTGCAATTTAGCGGATTAGCTCTCGGCGCGGCTGCGGCAGTTGCCGGAGCTCATGGGAGGCGCCGTGGGCGCAAGCATCCGCTTGGCTTATCAGATTGGGCCAACGTCACTTCGGCTGGAGAATCACTACCATGACGCACTCCAAGAAGGTTGTTATCGTTACTGGCGCGACGTCGGGGATAGGGGAGGCCGTCGTAGAGGCCTTCGCCGCGACAGGGGCGTCACTCGTATTGGTCGGCCGCGATCGAGAGCGGGGCCAACGAGCCTTAGAGTCGGTTCAGAAACTCAATTGTCCGGCCGAATTGATGCTAGGCGATGTGGCTGACTCGGCCTTCGCTGGCCAAGTGATTAACTCCACCGTAGAGCGGTTTGGAAAGGTCAGCGTCTTGGTCAACAGCGCAGGTATCATACGGCGTGGAACCGTCATCGAGACCACGGATGATGATTGGCATCAGACATTCGACGCCAACGTCAACGGTGTGTTCTACTTCAGCCGCGCCGCGGTGAAGGCTATGAGGAGGACCGGCGGCGGCAGCATTGTCAACATAGCCTCGAATGTGGGGCTGGTTGGCTGTTCCGGCCTGGCTGCCTATTGTGCGTCGAAGGGCGCGGTCGTTCTTCTGACGCGAGCCATGGCCCTTGATCACGCCAAAGAGCAAATCAGCATCAATTCCGTCTGTCCTGGCGCCGTTGATACGCCCATGCTTGTGTCTGCACATACTAAGCCGGTTAGCCTCGACGAGGTCCTTCAAAGGAATGTTGATGCGATACCTCAGGGTCGCGTGGCTACTCCGAAAGAAATAGCAAGCTTGACGCTGTACCTCGCGAGCGAGGCAGCCAGGCACATTACAGGGGTTGCTCTTCCGATAGATGGCGGCGTCACTGCAGGATAAGAGGGATTTTAGGGTAATCGGCTATCAGGCAAAGTTGTCATCGTCACCGGTGGCAATCAGTCATAGGGCGGGGCGATTGCCGAGAGGCTCCCTGACGAAGAGGCGATGCTTGTCGTCAGCGATTTGTTTGACGAGCGCTCTCTCCCTGTGAGCGTCGAGAGGCTCGCGTTTAGTGTTTTGACGCCACAGCAGTTCTGCTCTACTTAAAAAACCGTGCCCGACCGATGGCTGACTTGAGATCAAGGACAACACTTGTTGCGGTTCAACAAAGAAAAGAGGCTTTGAACTTTCCGGGCGGCATCACCTCCGTTGGGCCTCTCGATAAGAGTGACACCTGCGCCTAGATTCCGCCAGCAGTAGGGTTGCATATGGTCCAGCATACTGTTCTGCAGAGGCTGATTACTCTCACTCCTTCCAGTAGGGATCCGATCATGAGAAGCCCCAGACAGTCTCGCCAAGTTGGGCACAGCATTCTTTGAGCGCATCACCGATTAGTCGGAGCTTATCTTATTGAATGTGACAGCGGTGATAAGATTTCGTGTAAATATGGAGATTTTTAACATCGTCGATCGCGTGGCGGCCCGTTGCGTCGCCATGGCGACGCTAGATCCCATCAACAGTCATCGAAACGGAGTGTAGCAGAATATTCAATGAACTTCACATTCGCGAGGACGATTTGAAGCTATCCTGCGAGTTGAGTTTGGAACTGACCGCCCGTCCTTCACGGTTCGGCTACTAATGGGGCCTCTGGGGAGGTTTGATGATGCCCACCTCGACCTGAAGTCGCACAGCGGCAGCGATTGCGATCAAGCGTAATATGGATATAGCCAATCATATCGAATGCGACTTCTGCATTATTGGGGCAGGGTCAGCCGGCAGTGTTGTTGCTGACCGGTTGTCTGAAGATGGTCGATTCAGAGTTCTGCTGCTCGAAGCGGGTCCGGTTGACAAGAACCCATTGATCCATGTGCCGGCCGGGTTTCTCAAACTCCAGAACGACAGGACAGTCAGTTGGAGGTTCCGAAGTGAACGGTCTCCGGAGCTCAATGGTCGTAGCCTTGATCTGCCTCAGGGAAAAGTCTTGGGCGGTAGCAGTTCGATAAACGGAATGCTGTTTGTTCGCGGGCATCCGGAAGAGTACGATCGCTGGGCCCAGCTTGGGTGCACAGGTTGGAGCTACAACGAGTTGTTGCCCCACTTTCGATCGATTGAGAAACACGACGGTGGCGGCACCGCCAACCGTGGAGGTGATGGACCTTTGCCGGTGACGACTTTGGCAGTCCGTCATCCGTTATCCTCGGCGTTCATCGAGAGTGCCAACTCTCTAGGGTTTCCCGTGCTCGAAGACATCAATAGCCCCCGAGATGTCGGCGTAGGATGGTTTCAGCAGAACCGCAGAGGTCGCTTCAGGGCAAGCACTGCCCGCACATTTCTAAGTAGAGCGAGGGCACGTTCGAACTTTGAATTGTTGACTAATGCACTGTGTACGCGCGTACTATTTAAAGATCGTCGCGCGATTGGGGCTGAATTCCTACGAGCCGGTCGTCTATTCCACGTTAGGGCTAATCGCGAGGTCATCCTTTCTGCGGGAGCTCTCAAGTCACCCCAAATATTACAGTTGTCTGGGGTTGGGGCTTGCGACGTTCTGTCCAGTCACAACATCCCTGTGGTCCACCATGCGCCTGGTGTTGGCGAAAATTTAAAGGATCACTTCCTTGTCTACGTCGCCCACCGGGTCCGAGGCTCCGTAACCCTCAATGAAATGGCAAGAGGGGCGCGATTTTTCCGCGAGCTCTTGCAATATGCTCTGCGTGGGCGAGGCCTTTTGTCATCAGGAGCGAGCAACGCAGTTCTTTTCGCTCGTAGCTGGGAGGGTGTGGTCGCTGCAGACCTCCAACTGAGCTTCACTCCAGGCAGTTGGGCTGGCCTGGGCAAACTTGAATCACTGCCGGGCATGACAATCGGCTTATGGCAATCCTTTCCCGAGAGCAGTGGACAAGTGAGTATCGTTTCTGCTGACCCGAATGCCCCTCCGGCAATATCGCTTGGCTATCTCTCGGCACCTTTGGATCGTAAATGCCTCCTCTCAGGGATAAGACTGGCACGCGGACTATTCGAGCGGCCGGAACTCGTCCGCTTTAGCGTTCGCGAGACACTGCCAGGGCCTGCAACAACGAGCGATGAGGGGCTGCTGGAATACGCACGAGAATACGGTGCGTCTGGTCTTCATTTCTCAAGCAGTTGTCGAATGGGCAATGATGAACGGGCTGTTGTCGATCCCAAACTTCAAGTTCGCGGATTGAGTGGACTGCGAGTTGTCGATGCGTCGATCATGCCGATGGCATCCTCCGTCAATACACATGCCGTAACTCTGGCGATCGCTGAGAAAGCAGCGTCAATTATTCGTTCATCAATAGATCTTTAGAGATTTTCTGTGTCGCATCGCGCGTGGTATCTTATTCGCAGTATTGTAAGAGAAATTTAACGTTACATCGCGGTCTGGACGAAGTTCCTGCCAAGCTGACCCGCCGCGGTCTGCGCGCCAAGCTCGTCGTCTCCGACGCGCATGAGGGCCCCAAGGCCGCCGTCACCAGGGTGCTGCGCGCGACCTGGCAGAGGTGCCGCGCGTTCACTTTATGCGGAACGTGCTGGCGCACGCGGCAAGAGCGGGCGCAGTGTTGTCTCCGCCTTCATCGCCACCGCATTCGCCCAGGAGACGCCGGAAGCCGCCAGCACCCAATGGCGCGCCGTCGCCGACCAGATCCGGCCGAAGGTCCCGAAGCTCGCCGCCATTATGGACGATGCCGAGCCCGACGTGCTGGCCTACATGACCTTCCCGAAGGAGCACCGCGCCAAGCTCTACAGCACCAACCCAATCGAAAGGCTCAACGGGGAGATCAAGCGATGAACCGAGGTCGTCGGCATCTTCCCCAACGACGACGCCATCGCCCGCCTCGTCGGCGCGCTCCTGCTCGAGCAGAATGACGAATGGGCCGTGCAGCGCGCCAGATAGATGACACTGGAAATCATCAGCCAAATGAGCGATGATCCTCTCATCAGTCTCCCAGCCGTGGCCCGCTGATCATCCCGGCCCCATGCCGGAGAGCGCGGCGACCAACGCCGTCAGCTACACCACCCCGCGGGCCACGCTCGGCGCTGGGTGGAGAGATGGACCGCATTTCGGCACATTTTTCCCAGATCGGTTATAGGCACGCCTTGGCCTAGAAGATTTATCTCAGTCGACTTGGCAGGGGTCAGTGATTTCGCAGCCCGCATACCCGAGCGGCGACGATCGATCAGGATGTGTCGTTTCGTACACAGTCTCCGGACAGCAACACCACGCCTCGGAGCGCGAACGGCGATCGAGCACGCACGACCGCGTCGCATCCGAACGGTTTTCAACCTGTGCGTCAAGCCGGATCCGCTCGGGCCATTGCTCGACGATTATCGAGATCACCTGCGACGGGTCCGTGGCTTGGCGCCTAAGAACCTGCGAGGGACCGTTCCTCGCCGCGCGCCGGATTCTCAATTGGTACGACACGCATGTTCCGGGCAGGTCGCTTGCCACTATGTTGGGCGAGCATGTGCTCGCCCTAGTCGAGCATCTCCTGACGCTGTCTTCCAACGAATACACGCGGGCTTCGATCACGTCCAACGTCCGAGGTTTCCGCGGTTTGTGCGTTGGTCGGAGCTCAACAGCCAGGATCTTGCTCGCTTCGCCCCGCGTACACCCTGCTATCGATTTGCCCATCTGCCACCGAGACTCACATGGGACGATGTCAGGCGCGCCAGCCACGTAATCGACGTGTCGTCGCCGTCAGGTGTATGTGATCGCGCGCTCCAGCTCTTGCTCGCCACTGGCTTCTCAACAAGGAGCTGCCGTTGCTTGAGCTTAAGGACATTCGCTGGCGCGCGGCGGGAGTGCTCGTGCGCGGACCAAGTCGCGGCGCGACCGGGTCGTGTCGCTCTTGCACGAACCGGGCGCGGCGCTCGCCGCGCATGTGCTGCATGCAAGGCCAGAGGTCGAAGTCGGCGGCTTTTTTTTCTGTCCTAAGTTCCGCCAGAGTCCGTTTGAGTGTGCAGCCTCTATTTCGGAAAGCGTTCAATCCCGATTCGAGCAAAGCGGGCTTGAGCTTCCCCGCATGGCCGGTGCCCATCCGGTGCGCCATAGCCTGGCAACACAGCTCGTCTGGAAACGGCGCCCAATCAATGGGGTCGCCGACCTGCTGGGTCATCGGAGCATCGATGCCACGGCCATCTGAAGGTGGCGCTGCCGCAGCTCATCGACGTTGCACTGGCCTTTCCGGGAGGCGCGTCATGAACGCCTTTGCGGCAATGCTGGCCGAGATGATCGAGGCATATATCGCGTTGCGTCGCGCGCTCGGCTACGCGTTCCAGAAGCAGGCCGCGACCTTGCGGGCGCTGGCGCGCTATGTGAAGGCGGAGCAGCTTGACAGCCCCCTGACGCCAGACATGGTGCTCAACTTCGTTCTTTCGGGGGACGGGACAGCCAATGGCCGTCCCATTCGTCATGGCGTGATCCGTCGCTTTTGCGAGTACCTCGCCGCTATGACGCGCGGACCGAGCCGCTTGACCCCCGGCGCGCTCCCCAGATATCGCGCCATTCCGCTGCCGCGCATAAAGACGAGGAACTCGGTTCGCTCATGTTGGCGTGCAGGCGAGTTTTGCCGGAATATCCCGAGCGGAGCGTGGTGTTGACAATGCTGGTCGGATTGCTGGCGAGTACGGGCCTGCGTTCCGGCGAGGCACTCCGCCTCGATCGCGCCGATGTCGATCTGGTCGATGGTGTACTGCACATCCGGAGGACCAAGTTCCGCAAGGAATCGCCTGGTCACGCCGGCGGCGCTACGAACTATTCGCGGCATCGCGATGCCGCATTTCCCACACCAAAGGATGTGGCGTTTTTCCTCAGGTCGCGCCGCAACCGTTTGTCGAAGACAGGGCTCAATGTGGTTTTCCGCGCAGCCTGCAACCTAGCCCGCCTCAACAGCGACAAGGCTCTTGTCGCGAAGTGAGAAATTGACCCCGCATTGCCTCACGCTGAACGTTACCGGTAGGTTCGCGGTCCCGAACGGGATGCAGCGTCATTTGCCATTCTGGCTCGGGGGACGATGGATGGCAAATCGGATCAGCATGGCAACACGGGCGGAATTGGTTGAAGCAATTATTGAGCGTTATCGATCGAGCTGCCGGACTGACAAGCAGCGGATCCTGGATGAGTTTGTCGCGGTCACCGGCTATCACCGCAAGCACGCCCCGTGTGCTTGGCCGTCGTGAAACGAAGCCGCCTTCCGCGATTGGCGCCGCCGTCGGCCCGCTCCTTCTCAATGCGCTGGTCAAGCTCCGCGATCAGTATCCGCTTCGACAGCGCCTTCTTCAGATCTTCAAGCAGACTGTCCTTGGCAAACACCTCATTCGGATCGCGCTCAGCAAGCAATTGGTCCAGGAGTTCTTTCTCGATCGCCATGTGATGATATTCCATCATCATGGCCTCACGCACAGAATTCCTGACAGTCCCAACTCGCGCAGAATTCGTCGATCCTCCTGCGAAGCATCTCACTGAGGATCAACTTCTCGCTCACGACGTCGGGCGGGGACAGCCCGAGCCGCCTGCAATCGTCACTCAAGTCCTTTATAACGCGCTTGCGCATTGTCCAAAGCCGTCCTCAGGCCCTTTTCGACCGTCATCTTGGTTAGCTCGACATACTCAGGAAGCGGCTGTGCGCCCATGATCGCCATCTGCTCAAGATAGTAATCGGTCGCGCTCTTGAGCCCCTGCATTTCGTAAACGCGATTGAGATACATCTTGTGCATTCGTTGCATTTCGCGCGGCATTCGCGCCATGAGCGTGGCTTTCCGGCGAGTGGCTTCGTGAAGATCCTCAGGCGCCACGACTTCGGTGACCAGTCCCATCTCCTTGGCCTCTTGTGCTGAAAGTTCACGCCCAGTGAGCAGAATGTCTTTTGCAGTCTTCATGTTCACGAGCCACGGCATAAACATGCAATGACCGGACAGTCCGTACCGCACCTCGCCGTAGCCCATCCGGATATCCGAAGTGACAATGGAGACATCGCATACGAGCGAAAGTTCAAACCCTTTGGCGATAGCATACCCGTGAACGGACGCTATAACGGGCTTGCTAAGAGTCCACGGCGTCGTGAATTCCTCAAACTGACGGATGTACTTCAGGCGATATTCGTAGATGGACGAGCGATCATCCGCCGTATCTTCATCGAGATCGTGGCCAGAGCAGAATCCCCGGCCGGCGCCGCGGATAACCACCACATTCACATTGTCATCCTGGTCGGCCCGAAGAAGCCCGGCCCGGAGTTCAGCGACCAGGCGCTCGTTGATGGCGTTGATTTTGGCTGGCCGATTCAGGGTCAGCCAGCAGACGTGTTCCGCATCGACCTCATACAGGAGGTGCTCATACTCGGTGGGCTCAGGGGCAATTCGGTCCATCACTCTCTTCCTGGGGCGGTTAACTCGTTGACAGATGTCTATCTCGGATTCGCGGGCCTCAAGCGTACTCATGTCGCATCCAGGCGCTTCTCGCCACGCAGCCAGCCGAAGAAGGCGCGCAATAGCTGCTCGGTATCGAGCCGATCGGGCTTGGCACGCCGGGTGCTCACGCCACACCGGAATGCTGGCAGGGTGCATCGCGTAGGCCTCGATGTCGCGCGCCCGCAGCCAGTGCGCCAGCCAGAAGCCGCGGCCGCCTCATAGGAGACGACGATCCGCTTGATCGTATGCTTGGCCTGGCCGGCTTTGGCAGATAGGTGGTATGTTCGGCCCACTCGTCGGCATTGCGGCACAATCCGAGACCGATGCTGCTCACCGGCAGGCCGATCTCCGCGGCAGAACTTTCTACGTCCGTCGCATTCGCTGCCAAGCGATAAGCAGGCATTGGAACGCCGCCCTCCGCGAGGAGCTGACGTTGAACGAATTGGTCACAGCATCGTTCGATGGATACGGGGTCCGGTCCGGGTAGATTGAAATGCCGGCAGAGCTTGCCAACTGCCGCATAGACTGACTCGTCGTCGCCCGAAAAGCCAGTAATGCCAGCAACGTCATACGTCGCACTTAGCTGGCAACATTCGCGGATCAGCGCATCGAGATCGTCTGTATCGACACGGATTGACTCACTTCTTTCCGCCGCAACATAGTCGTATTGAGCTGGATCAGCCGACTGGGTAGTTGGATCAAGACCAAGACGCTTGGCCGCTTGGACGTCTCGCAAACCGTTACCTCTTGGATGGCCTTCAACCAGAATAAATGCTCTTCCTGCCATTGGCTGGTAACTCCGAGGTTGCTTGCGGCGGTCCAAGAATCGGCATCATCTTTTTACTTTGCCTGTACCTCAGACTTTGTGGTGAGCGTACCACTGTCAGCGATCAGCGGTCGCAAAGTTTCTATGAATTTGTTTGAAGGATCTGTTGCAGCGTTGTGATTACCGCTAGGTGCCGAGGGCGAAAGCCGAATGGCTGAGCTACCTCGACCACGATCCAACGAGCTATAAAGGTATCGGCACCACCCATGGATCGTGAGGATCGCAGGCGATCAAGGCCTTCGTGGCGAGGCGTACTGGCGTGCGGCCGGTTCGGTGGACAGGCACTTAAGCGAGCACCACGACACGATGATCCTGCCGACCCGAAATCTCAAGCCACGCGACAAGGGGAAAGTCGAGGGCGCAGTGCTGATCGTTGAGCGCTGGATCCTGGCCCGGCTGCGCAACAGGCGCTTCTTCGGCCTCGGCGATCTCAATGCTGCAATCACGGTGTTGCTGGAGGATCTGAACAACGGCCCGCCGGCGCCCTTCGAATATGCCGAGTGGAAATCGGCGAAGGTTCATCCCGACTATCATGTCGAGGTCGACAGGACCTTCTATTCCCTGCCGCATGGCTTGATCGGCCGCCGCGTGGACGTGCGGCTCACGCACCGGGTGGTCGAGGTCTTCCATGACCACAAGCGGATCGCCGGCCATGTGCGGCGTTCCCAGCGTTCCGGCCATGTCACCGTCACGAGCACATGCGGGCGGCTGGGATTGGCGCCAACACCGCTGGTCGAGCGGATGATGCGGGATCGTCCTCATCCAGAGCAAGCATATCGTTTCGCCTTCGCCATCATCTCGCTTTCCAGCCGCTATGAGCGGGAGCGTCTGGAAGCGGCCTGTGAACGGGCGCTGACCATCAATGCGATCACCTATTCCTCGGTGACCGCCATCCTCGAATCCGGCCTTGATCGGGCAAGGCCCTCGGCCGAGCAAACCCGCGCCGCCGCATACCAACATCCCCGGCGGCTCCTACTATAAATGAATGAAAGGAACCAACCCATGCTGACAGATCCTACCCTGACCAGATGCAGGCCGTCAGCCTCGGCGGAATGGCGAGCGCCTACCGGGAGCTGGCCGAACAAAGCAAAGCCGACGATTTCAGCCGCGACGAGTGGCTTGGCCTGATGCTCGATCGTGAAGCTGCCATACCAGGCAACCGAAAACCGACACATCCAGCTGTCCGGGAATTAGTCTAGTGAAACTGCTGTCCGCAAAATTAGCGGAACGACTGTCCCGTTTTTGCGAAATGCGCACCGTTCTCCTGCATGAGGCCGCAGGGCAGGCCCTTCCGCCAGGACGTCGCGCCAGACCCGACGTGTGCCGTAGGTGCTCGCCAAGCGCCATATCGCTCCGCCCAATGGTCGCGGCCGCCAACCGCAACAATGCTGCTGCCCGACTTGACGATCTCCGTTTGCGGGAGGAGAGCACCCTGCCGCCCGAGATTTTGTCCCCCGGCGCCAGGCACAGCCATGAGGTGAAGTGCTTCGCGGTCGGCCGTGGCCTCAGATCCATCCCGCACTCGCCAATGAGCTTCAACGCGAGTGAGGACCCAACCCATCCATCTCGGTCACATTGATGCCAAGCACGCCGTATTGAGCGGTCCTCACATTGAACGAGGTGTATTGACCTGCTTGGTCTTAACGCATGCCTTGGATAGTTTCCCGACCGGCGTTGGCACCTTTGTCAGGCAGCGCCGCTACCAAGGATTCCAGCTTGCGATCGCAGTCCAGCATCTTGGCCTGGTAGGCGTCGTAGCTCCAGCGAATGGGTCAGCGCGAGACATGTTCGTCTCGACCGTTGCCCACGAGCGCGGCGCGGATCCTCTCGATGGAGGAATGGCAGCGCACATCGCGGTAGGTCGCCAACACGTCGGGATTGCCCTTAACCGGATAATTCGCATCCCGGTCGCACCGGTAATGTCGTAGACGACGTGATGAAGTTGCAGGTTCATCTCCATCAGGGCCTTTTGCATGTGCTGAATGTGGGCGGCTGCGTATTCCACGAGCCGCCCCCGTTGACGCAGATAGGCGCGCAGGGTCGCAACCTCAGCATCAGGGCGGAAGCTCCCGCGTAACAGATCGGAGGAATGGAGCTGCAGCCATGCGGCATCGCTCACATCTGTCTTGCGCCCAGGCACGTTCTTGGCGTAACGCGTGCGTGTTTCAGAAATTCGCGGACACCCATTCCGCTAATTCGCGGACACGGATTTCAGTAATTACGGGACAGTGATTCCGCTAATCGCGGACAGTCTTCGGGGCGGATAACGGTCGGTTCTCGGGAGCGCCGTTCTGGCATTTTGCCCTCTCATCATCGGGTTGAGAGGGGCCTAAGACGGAAGCAAGCGAGACGAACGACAGTGAAAGCCTACGATCCATCCTGCGCCTGACGCATGAGCAGGCCCTCTCGGTGCGAGCGGTGTCGGAACGGCTGAAGATCAGCAAGACTTCGGCTTCGACCTATCTGTTGCGGGCGCGTGAGGCTGGCATCTCGGACTGGCCGCTGCCGCCGGGCTATGACGTATTGCTTGAGCGGCTTCTGTTTCGCCGGGTTGGCCGTCCGCCGCAGCATCTGGACGAGCCCGATTGGGCGATGATCTCGCGCGAGCTGAAGCGCAAGGGCGTGACGCTGACGTTGTTGTGGCAGGAATACCGCGCGGCGCACCCCGATGGTTATGGCTACACCTGGTTTTGTGACCGGCTTTCCAGCGCCGGTCGAGCGCGACGTTCCGCAACCGCTACGAGGCGGGCGCGGTGATGCAGACCGACTATGCGGGCCACACCGTGCCCATTGTCGATCCCGATACTGGCGTCATCTACCAGGCAGATCTTCGTCGCGGTGCTGGGCGCCTCGTCCTTCACCTTCGCCTATGCCAGCTTCAGCCAAAAACTGCCCGACTGGATCGAGGGCCAGTGCCGGGCACTCACCTTCTTCGGCGGGGTAACTAAAGGCGATCGTCTGCGACAATCTGAAGGCCGGCGTCGCCAAGGCGCTGTGGTTCGAGCCGACCCTCAACCAGACCTTCGCCATGGCCGAACATTACGACACGACGATCCTGCCGACCCGCAGCCGCAAGCCGCGCGACAAGGGCAAGGTCGAGGGCGCGGTGCTGATCGTCGAGCGCTGGGTCCTAGCCCGGCTGCGCAACCGGCGCTTCTTCAGTCTCGGCGATCTCAACGCCGCTATTGCGGGGTTGCTGGAGGGTCTCAACAACCGCCCCATGCGCCATGTCGGCAAAAGCCGCCGCGAACTGTTCGAGGAGATCGAGCGGTCGGCTCTGGCACCGCTGCCGCCGGCGCCGTTCGAATATGCGGAGTGGAAATCGGCCAAGGTGCATCCCGACTACCATGTCGAGATCGACAGGACCTTCTATTCGATGCCGCACGCGCTGATCGGGCGGCGCGTGGATGTGCGTCTCACCCACCGGGTGGTCGAGCTCTTCCATGATCACACGCGCGTCGCCAGCCATGTCCGCCGTTCGCAGCGGTGCGGCCATGTCACCGTCAACGAGCACATGCCCAAGGCGCACCAGCGCTATGCCAATACGACGCCGGCGAACCTGATCCGGCAGGCAGTCGGGATCGGCGCCAACACCGCCATTCTGGTCGAGCGGGTGATGCGCGACCGTCCCCATCCCGAGCAGGGATACCGCTCCGCGTTTGGCATCCTCTCGCTGGCTCGTCGCTACGAGCGGGGTCGGCTCGAGGCGGCCTGCGCGCGGGCACTGACCATCAATGCGATCACCTACTCCTCCGTCAACGCCATCCTCAAATCCGGCCTCGACCGCGTGCCGCCCGCGGCCGAGCCGGTCAAGCCCACGCCATTGCACACCAACATCCGCGGCGGCTCCTATTACAGGAAATCAAACCAACCATGCTGACACATCCAACCCTCGACCCGATGCAGGCTCTCGGCCTTGGCGGAATGGCCGCCTACCGGGACCTGGCCGACCAGAGCAACGCCGACGATCTCAGCCGACGAGTGGCTCGGCTTGATGCTCGATCGTGAAGCCGCTATGCGTGCCGACAAGCGTCTGACCAACCGGCTCGCCGTTGCCAGACTGCGCTTTGCCGACGCCTGCATCGATTCAATGACCCCAGTGGATTCCGTCGCCACACTGGTCACGCCACACGCTTTGAACCAGCCCGCCAATCGTGCAGATCATGCGTAAATGTGCCGAACGCACGTATTGGCGTGTCATTGCAGGTCGGGTCGACCGCGGCGTGTGCATTTTTGATCAATGTCGATGGCGGCGGCACCAACGTTGATCGGTTTCAATTCCGGGCGGTCACTAGCTTAGCTAGTCGTCTTTTTGGGCATAGCAAATCCTCCATCCGATTGTCGGCAGGAGGGTCTGGGCTATGCCAATCATCATCTTCCTAATCAGCCGCCAAGTTCGCATGCACCCGTGGACCACGTTTTTTAACGGGGACTGTGCCTCCAATAAGCTGACGGCCGCTACCCTCTAAAGTACGAGTTCATGGGGCTGTTTACGGCGCGCAGGCGGGCAAAGGCCTGCCAGAGTTTTTTAGGAATCGCGCTCCGCCTTCAGCTTCGCCACTTCGCGCCCCAGCTTGTCGAACTCGAGCTGCTCGGGCTTCATCTGTCCATGACCGGGAAACGCATGCTGCCGATCGGCCGACAGATCGCGAATCCATTCGCGCAGCATATTCTCCTGGAGGTCGAGGTCCCGCACCGCCTGGGCGACCGCAACACCTCGTTCCTTCACAATCCTCGTAGCCTCAAGCTTGAACTCTCGCTGAACTTTCTTCTCTCCATGGGAAAACTCCGGTTCCATCTTCAACACCTTAACTCGGGGTCTATGGAACCGGCAGCAGGCCAGGAGGCTGTCGCCGGCGGCCAGAGCTACTGCGCGAAGGGTTACGGGAGAAGCGGCTGAAGAGCGAAACGCTTAAACCTAAGGCTCTGGCCAGTGCGCCTCCCATGGCTAAATTTAAGGGCACGGTGACCGAAATCAGGGCTTCGGATGAAGTTCAACGGAAGCGGGTTCTCAGAGCATCGGCGGCCAAGGGTTCCCCAGTGCCAGTCGCAAGGTCTCCAATCAGCATTCCACAGAGCATATCCTTGACCGTGCCAATGCAGTTGCAGCAGGCCGCGACATAGACCCATCCTCGATCTAGCCGAAGTCGGAATCCGGCTGAGCGGTAAGCAACACTCTGCAGGATGCGGCCAGAGGCCGGCTCCTGCCGACGACCTTCACACTTCCAAAACGCCCATCAATCAATCCGTTTCCATCTGAACGTCCACACTCAACAGGTCAGCGCCTCGTTGCGGTTGGGCGAGCCGCATCACCGCATCGACGGCAACCGCTCCCAGGCCTTCTGGGCGCACGATCAGCGGATTGATTTCGGCTTCGATGAAAACATCTTTGTTTGCGATCGCAAACCGTGCGAAATTCTGGATGGCGTCAATTGCCGCCTCGACGTCGCCCTTTCGCCGACCGCGCCAACCATCGAGGAGAGGAAAAAGCCTCAGGCTACGGAGTGCCTCGGTAATCATTCTGCGCGAAGCCGGCAACAGGACCGTAGCAGTATCCCGTAGGAGTTCGGCTTCCGTGCCGCCCATTCCAATCGTTAGGGCGAGGCCGACGGAATCCACTCTGCGTATTCCAACGAGTAACTCCCCGACCCCGTCTTTCACCATCTCTTCCACTAGGTAGTTCCGAATGGAAAGGTCGGGGACGCTAAGTTTCAACTTTTCGGCCATTTCGCGCACGGTTTGCCGGACGTCATCCGGTGTAGCCAAGCGCAGTGCAACGGCTCCGAGCTCGCTTTTGTGCGCCAGCTCCGCGCTAAGTGCTTTGACCACTACCGGAAATGCAAGCTCATTCAAATCAGCGGCTTCATCAGGCCCGACGACGAGGCCGCGCGGCACAGCAATTCCAGCTTGGGCTAGCTCCGATTTGGCAGCCGCTTCATTAAGAGCACTCCCCTCCCTGACATCCCCTATACATCCAGGTAGGAGAATTTCCTCGTCGGGCCGCTGAGCAAGGTCGTTTGCCACTTCCGAGAAACGCGCTGCATTTGCGACGGCACGCAACCCGTCCTCGATGCCGCTCAAAGGCGCCACACCAGCAGCCAACATTTGCTCTCGGGCGGCAATGGGTAGGGGCTCGGGCAAAGTGTTGACGAAAGCAGCAGGAATACGCCGCTCAGATGCCGCTTGAGCAAACGCCTTGGTCGTTGTCATCCAGCTTTCCGGATCCGAGCCGCCGACAGGTGGGAAACACATCACCTGCACAGCCATGTCACGTTCATCGGACAGGTAGGCTCTGTATATGCTGAGTTGCAGATCAAACTCTGCGCCGTGAGCGGAAGAGATGTCGAGCGGATTGGCTGGATGGACGAAAGGCGGCAAGTTTTTTTTCAATTCCGCCGCCGCTTCCAATGACGGCGGCGGCAGATCAAGGCCGTTAGTCTCAGCGATGTCGGAGCCCAGAACTGCATATGAGCCGGAACTCGTCGCAAATGCAGTCCGCCGACCTTGCGGGCGTGGCGTACACAACAGCATCTTCAATGTTTCCAGTGCCTCGCTCGGTGTGCGCACTTCGACGAACCCGAGCCGGCGGAACAATGCTGACGCAACAACGTCGTCACCCGCAAGTGAGGCAGTGTGCGATTGACTGGCGCGGCGGCCTGCGCCTGTACGGCCGCCCTTAACGACGACGACCGGAATACCCCTACGTGCGGCCTTCAGGCCGGCAGTGGCGAGCGCTGCCGCGTCAGCAATGCCCTCGATATAGAGATTGATCGCTCGCACACGACCATCATCAAGAACGACATCCATAATGTCGGCGACAGTGACCATCGCCTGATTGCCCAAGCCGACCGAATAGGCTAAAGGAAGCCCCCGGTCAGAACAGCCCATGTCAGAAAGATAGGCGCCACCGTTGCTCACGACTGCAACGCTGCCGTCCGTGTCATGATCACCGAAATGATCCATTATGAAGACGGATCGATCTGCAAAGTTGGCCACTCCTGGGCAATTCGGCCCGATGATTGGCATGTCGCCTGCCGCTTCCACAAGATCGAGTTGGGATCGTTGCCCACCTTGCATCTCAGAGAAGCCAGAGGTGTTGCAAACCGCGCCCGCCACACCGAATTGTGACAGCTCTCGGACGAGGTCGATCGCATTTTCTCGCGGCACGGCCACGTAGGCCATATCCGGCGCGTCTGGTAAGCTGGCTACGCTGGGCAAGCAAGGAATGCCAGCCAGTTCGCTCCGGCGCGGATTGACAACATGGATGCGGCCACGAAAGCCGCGAGCACGGCAATACTCAATTGCAGGAATCATCGCTGCCCCGCCGAGAAATACCGCGCTTCGCGGCGTTAACATGCGCTTGAGACGCTCACTCCGGCTGTTCGGCCCTGCTTGGTAATCCAATCGATAACTCCTGCTAGTGTCGAATGCGTGGTTTTGCCCACTGAAATCAATGACGAACTGGGTATATGCACGAAGGGGGCCTGGAAATCCGAATTAATCTCATTCGGCAGATGACTTTTTGTGCGACTCCCGGGCCTGTAGTTCGTGATAGCGTGAGTTTTGAACCGGCTGAGGGCGGGATCCTTCGTGCAGGATTGATCGACAACGACCGGTTGTCCGCTGAAGACGCTGGTTGGCGCGTTATCGCGCTGCCACTTTTCCGCCGGGTTTAAAAAAAGAACCGGACGTCACCAAGAAAAGACGATCAAGAGAGGAGAACTACAATGGTCAAATGGGGTAATTATTCGCCGCTCGTCTCGGACGTTAGCCGCAGGCGTTTTCTCAAATCCGCGGCGGCTGCCGGAGCTATGGCTATCGGTTCATCCAGTGGAATTCTTCCGTCGGTCGCTCAAGTGCCCGCCCCAAAGAAGGGTGGGCATTTCAAAATTGGCGTGGGCTCTGGGTCTACATCCGATTCGCTCGATCCAACCAGGTATCTAGAGTCGTTCATGTACATATTCGCCCATGGTCTGCATGGCTACCTGACCGAGATAGACCCCGACGGCAATCTGATCGGTGAACTCGCAGAATCGTGGGAGCCATCGAAGGACGCGAAAACCTGGACGTTCAAACTGCGCCCGGGCGTAGAGTTCCACAACGGCAAGACGCTGACGGCAGATGACGTTATCGCTTCGATCAATCATCACAGGGGCGAGGAGTCCACATCCGGTGCAAAGGTCGTCGTCAACGCTGTCGAAGAAATCGGTGCGGATGGCCCTGGGACTGTTGTTATCTCGCTACGGGAAGCCAACGTAGATTTTCCGTACCTCTTGGAGCATTTTCAGCTGCCCATTATGCCGGTCAAGGATGGAAAACCTGATCTTTCTGGGGTGGGTTGCGGTGGCTATTTGCTGGATAGCATCGACTACGGCGTGAAAGCCACTTCCAAACGTTTTGCGAACTATTGGAAGCCGAATGCGGCTTGGTTCGACTCAATTGAGGTGCTAGCGATACATGACGTTGCAGCGCGGACGAACGCCCTGACGACCGGACAGATCCACGCAATGGACAAGTGCGATCTAAGGACCATCCACCTTCTTGCACGGAATAAAAGCCTTGAGATAACGTCGATTGCAGGCACACAGCATTACATATTTCCAATGGTCGTTGACGTTGCTCCATTCGACAAACTGGATGTGCGTCTCGCCCTCAAATATGCTCTCGATCGAAAGCGCCTGCTAGACACCCTGCTAGGGGGCTACGGGGAGCTTGGAAACGACCATCCCATCGCCGCCACGAATCGCTTCTTCGCGAAGAACCTCCCGCAGCGCGAGCAGGACTTGGACAAGGCACGATTCCATCTTAAGAAGGCCGGGCTATCTGACTTGAAGGTGAAATTGTCAACTTCCGATGCTGCCTTCACCGGCGCCGTAGACGCAGCAGTGCTCTATCAGCAGGACGCCGCCAAGGTGGGCATCACGATTGAGGTCGTGCGCGAGCCGGCTGACGGCTACTACGGCAACGTCTGGATGAAGAAGCCCTGGTGGGCTGCCTATTGGGGCGGCCGGCCTACTGCGGACTGGATGTTCTCACAGGTTTATGCTGAGAGAGCGTCATGGAACGAAACCCATTGGAAAAATCCGCGCTTCAACCAGCTGCTGATAGCTGCGAGGGGAGAACTCGACGATGCCAAGCGGCTCGAGATGTACACTGAGATGCAAAGCCTCTGCCGGGACGACGGTGGTGCCGTAATTCCTGTGTTTGCGAACTACACCAACGGGCTGTCGACCAAAGTCGGCCACAACAAGATCGGCTCGAATTGGGATTTGGACAGTTTCCGCTGCTTGGAACGCTGGTGGCTCACGGACGCGTAGGGGTTGCTTGCCAAACAATGACCTCAATAGCAAAAATAATCGGTCAGCGCGTCGCCTTGGGCGCGCTGACATTGTGGATCGTGTCGCTCATCATTTTCGCCGGGATTCAATTCCTTCCCGGTGATCTTGCGACGGAGTTACTTGGGCAGTCGGCGACACCCGAGGCTGTCGCAGCGCTCCGGAAGAGCCTCGGACTCGATATACCGGTCTATCTGCGGTACCTTGACTGGCTGGGATCGATACTGCACGGCAATTTCGGGACGGCGCTCGCCAGCGGCAGGGACATAGCTGAGCTCATCGGTCCGCGGCTTTTTAATACTCTGGTTCTTGCCACGAGTGCTGCAGTGATTTCGGTTCCTCTGGCTCTGCTTGGGGGGATCGTGGCCGCGCTCTACAGGAACACGTTCATCGATCGTGCGGTTAATGTTGTCACACTTGCTTCCATCTCATTCCCTGAGTTTTTTGTGGCTTACATCCTTATCTTGATTCTTGCGGTTCATGCCGGCGTCCTTCCTAGCCTCTCCGACGTCGATTCCGATACGACCTTCCTTGACCGTCTGACTGCAACTGCCCTGCCAGCGCTCACCCTTGCGGTGGTAGTGATGGCGCATATGATGAGGATGACAAAAACCTCAATTGTCAATCTGCTGGGCAATCAGTATATCGAGACAGCGAGGCTTAAGGGGCTGCCGGAGTGGCGCGTCCTTGTCAGACATGCATTGCCTAATGCACTGGCGCCCATCGCCACTGTCGTCGTCCTCAACCTCGCATATCTTATTACCGGCGTCGTGGTAGTTGAGGTCGTCTTTGTTTATCCAGGACTTGGGCAGCTAATTGTCGATTCAGTGCAGAAGAGAGACATTCCGGTTGTCCAGGCCTGCAGTCTTATATTCGCGGCAACGTATGTTCTGCTCAATCTAACGGCCGACGTATTATCAATAATCATGAATCCGCGCCTGATGCATCCGAAATAACGCGCAATCAGTTCGCGGACAACCTTGGGCTATACACCATGACATTTCTGCAGGCGCCAAGGGTCATTAGGACAGGAGCCAGTAAACTGGCTTCGGCACCACTGAGCGCAAAATTCGGGATCGCCGTCGTCACACTATATGTGTTGACGGCGCTTTTCGCTCCTCATTTGGCGCCGTACGGTGAAGCCGAGATTGTCGGCACACAATTCGAACCGTGGAGCGCTCAGTTCTGGCTGGGCACTGACAACTTAGGCCGCGACATGTTCACAAGACTTGTGTTCGGCGCCCGAAACACGATCGGGATAGCGTTGATGACAACTGCCCTCGCCTTCTCTATTGGCGCTTCAGCTGGGTTGACTGCTGCCACCTTCGGAGGTTGGACCGATCAGATCCTGTCACGCCTCGTCGATGTTCTGATGTCGATACCGCAACTAATTTTCGCACTGCTCCTTCTGTCCATCTTCGGCACATCGATTCCCACGCTCGTGATCATTATTGCCGTTCTGGATTCCACGCGCGTGTTTCGGCTCACGCGGGCCGTTGCGATTAACGCCGCCGTTTCTGACTACGTTGAAGTAGCCAGGCTCCGCGGTGAAGGGCCGATTTGGATTATGACACGAGAGATCCTACCGAACATCGCTCCCATGCTCGTATCTGAGTTTGGCCTGCGGTTTTGTTTCGTTTTCCTGCTCATTAGCGGGCTCTCCTTTCTTGGCCTGGGTATCCAGCCGCCGACTGCGGACTGGGGCTCAATGGTACGTGATACTGCCACCTTGATTGTTTATGGCGATATCACACCGTTGCTCCCAGCTGGCGCGATCGGCCTGCTCGCGGTAGGCGTCAATATGGTCGTGGACTGGTTCCTACACTCTGCGAGTGGGCTGAAGGACTAGGGCTCGCTGGTCTGCATGTCGGTGCCGCCAAAGGCTACCAATTCGGCTGACTTCGGAGGGCGGCGATGAGCAGCCACAAAAGAGCCTTCAGCCACCTGAGCAGGAGCGAGAAGTTGTAGCCGGCGGCGGCCAGGATGGCGTTGACGGCGTCGCCCTGCTGGCCGGCGAGATAATTGCGGCCCATACGGTGCTCAGCCTTGATGTGGCCCGATCACGGGCTCGATCGCGGCGCGGCGCCGCAAGCTGGCGCTTGATGGCTGGGGTGACACGGCGTTTCTGGCCGCTGGTGAAGACCCTGGTAAGCGCCTCGCCGATCACCTATGGGTTTGGGCTTGATGTTTTCCGGAATCGCCAGGGCATGAGTTCCTCGATCTGGCTCTGTGGATGGCCGTTGATGATGGCCTCGAGGGTTTCGGCAAGGTAGGCAACGGGATTGACGTCGTTGAGCCTGCAGGTGGCCACGACGGATGAGAGCAGCGCCCAGTTTTCGGCCCCGATCTCATGGCCAGCAAAGAGAGCATTTTTTCTGGTCAAGCATACGGGCCGGATGGCGTTTTCGACCGGGTTGGTGTCGAGCTCGAGCCGGCCGTCGCCGAGGAAGCGGGTGAGCCCTTCCCAATGGGCAAGACCATAGCGGATGTCTTCGGCCAGCTTTGAGCCCGAGGAGATCATCGACAATTGCTTTTCAAACCACGGCTTCAAGGCGGCGATGATCGGGGTGGAGTACTGCTGTCGGGCGGCGAGCCGAGCTTGTGGCGTCATGCCGCGCACCGTCGCCTCGACGGCGTAGAGCGTAGCGATCTGGCGCACGGCAGCTTCGGCGATCGGGGACTTGGTGTTGCGCGCCAGCTTCACAAAACGTCGGCGCAGGTGGCTCCAGCAATGGACGAGCAGCCACGGTCCTTGTGGCCGCTCCAGGCGTGTCAGCCGGTCATAGCCCTCATAGGCGTCAACCTGCAGGAATTGTCCGCCGAAGCCTTGAAGGAAGCGTTCGGCATGCTCGCCGCCGCGTCCCGGCGCATAGTGGAACAGCACGATGGGCGGGCCTTGGCCACCATGGCCGCGGTCATCGGAAGCGATTGCCCAGAAGAAGCCCTTCTTGACCTTGCCGCGTCCGGGATCGAGTACCGGCGCGGTGGTCTCGTCCATGAACAGGCGCTCGGCCGCAGCCAGATGCCCGCGCATGTGGTCGGCTATGGGCTTGAGATGGAAGCAGGCCCGGCCTGCCCAGTTGCCCAGTGTCGCCCGATCCAGCTGGATGCCCTGGCGGGCGTAGATCTCGGCCTGCCGGTAGAACGGCAAATGATCACCGAACTTGGCGACGATGACCTGGGCGATCAGCGCCTCGGTCGGCAGCCCGCCAGACACGATATGCTCGGGCGCATGCGCCTGCACGACGGCGCTCGAGCAGCGCCGGCAAGCGTATTTCGGGCGGCGCGTGACCAGCACGCGCAACTGCGCCGGGATTGCGTCGAGCCGCTCGCTGACATCCTCGCCGATCCTGGCCATCTCGCCGCAGCCGCACGGACACAGCGTGCTCTTGGGCTCGATGATCCGCTCCACTCGCGGCAGATGGGCAGGCAAGTGGCCGCGATTGCGCTGGCGCGAACCGGACGAGCCGTCCGAACGCCCCTGGATGACCCGCTGCGCCTTTTCCTGCGCGGCATCGAGCACACCCTGCGCGATCTCCACGTCTTCGAGTGGCAGGTGGTATTGATCGGGATGCAGCTTCTCGGACTTGGCGCCGAACTTCTCGTGATTGAGCTGGCTGACGACGCTCTCCAGCCGGCGGCGCGCCTCCTCGGATGCAGCTAAGGCAGCCTGGTGCTCGGCCAGGGTCGCTTGCGTCTGGGCCAAGAGCGCCTTCAAACGCTCGTTCTCTTCCTGGAGAACCGTCAGATTCATGCACTAAATCAACCACATGAGTGCCGATAACGCCATTGGAGACAAGGCACCTGAGTCACTGTGCCACACTCATCCGGCAAGCTGCGGACGCCGTGCCCGCTCGGGGCGAACCAGTCTCCAATCCAGCCCTTCGAACAAGGCCGCGAACATCGCCGGCGACATGCGCATCACGCCGTCGCGAACCTGCGGCCAGACGAACTTCGAGCCCTCGAGCCGCTTGTGAACGAGCACAAGGCCGGTGCGATCCCACACCAAAATCTTGATCCTGTCAGCCCTTTTGGCCCGGAAGACGAAGGCTGCCCCACAGAACGGGTCGAGGCCTAGCATCTCCTGCACAGCCAATGCCAATCCGTCCATGCCGCGCCGGAAGTCAACCGGCCGGGTCGCCACGTAGATCTTCAGATCGTTGCCCGGTGCAATCATCGCGAGGCCCGAACCGCTCGGATCACCTGCGACAGCTGCTCGAGGTCAACCGCCATTCGGATCACCATGTCGTCGATCACGATTTCCACCTTCGCCGGCGTCGATTTCGATGGCCTCATCCTCCGCTGAGGCGCCGATGAGTCGTCCACCATCAACTGCGCGAACATCGGCCCCATGCTTTCCGGCAGTGCCAGTTGCCCCTGACGAAGGCGACGCCGCCAATCATAGACCTGCCAGCGGGTCGCGCCATGCTTGCGCGCGACCGCCGCCACCTGCACCCCCGGCATCAGGCTCTCGGCCGCAATCCGGGCTCTCTCGGCCTCCGAGCGAACCCGCCGTCCCGTTGGACCGTCCAGAACCTCGAGCCGGCCTGCGTAGCCAGCTGTTGGGACGTCCAAATCGACGTCCATTTTGCCGTCTGCTCCCACGTAGGCCCTCCGTCTCTCGCGATCGGGGGGATTCTTCGCACATTCACCTCATGCGCCGCACGAGGGGAGCGGCGTGGCGCTTACAGACCCTGAAGGTGTGGCTTTCCGGTGCGTTGTGGCCGCGATAGCCGGCGTCGGCGAGAACGCCGCCGATCTCGTTACCGATGGTCTTTTCCATGTCAGGGATGATCGCTGCGAGCGTGTGGCCGTCATAGGGATTGCCGGGCAGCGCTTTTGCATGCAGGGCGAACTGGCCACCCTTTGAGCGCTTCAGCGTGGTGGCCACCGACACCTTCACCCCGAACTCGTAGGGCGCATGCGCCTTGCCCTTACCGATGCATTCCACCTCGTGCGCATGCAGGCTGTAGATTTTGCGGCCGCGCTGGCGCTGCCGCTGCTCGAGAACGGTGGAGGCCTGGTAGAGCGGCCACTTGAAGATCGCGTCCAGCTCCGCGTCGCTGGCGATCTGACGGGAGATGTCGCGGACGGTGCGCCCCAGATACGTCCTGAGCCTGCGCAGGGCCTTGTTGGCCCGCTTGAATTGCTTGGCGTGGGCGTAGCGCTGGTGCTTGGTCAGCGCCAGCTTGCCGACCCGCACATAGGTCTGGCGCAGGTCGAGCCGCGTCTTCTTCGCCAGCCGCACCAGCCGCTCGCGGGCGCGATGGATGAGCTTGGCGTCGGTAGGGAACATCACGTTCTTCGGCTGCACGGTCGTGTCCACGATCACTTGGCACGTGTCGGTCGGCTTCATCGCCCCGGTCTTGACTGCAATGCTGAGGCTTTCCTGCAAAAGCGCGACGATCCGCTCCTCGCCCATGCGGCTGCGCCAGCGCGTCATCGACGAGCGGTCGAACGGCAGCGCATGGCAGAAGAACGCCTCGCCGCAAAGATACTGGAAGTAGAGGTTCTCCACCCAGCGCTCGCACAGCACCTCGTCCGACAGGTTGAAGGTGTAGCTTGAGGATCGCCAGCCCCGCCATCAGCCGGGTCGGTAAGGGCGGCATGCCAGGGCCGTCCGAATAGACCGCGCCCAAACGCGCCTCCAGCGCCGGCCAGTCGATCGCCTGCGCCAGCCGCACCAGCTCGTGCTTCATGTTGATGATCTGATCGAGCCTGGAGCGGAACAGGTCCTGCTCTCCCGTCTTGCGCTTCTCGCGTGGCCTGGACACCGCCATCCCCTCTCGATTCGCCCCGCCGACCAAGTGATGGAGTGGATGCCCCCACCCGACGGCATTATCGCAATGTGCCAAATTGGTGATGTCGGAATCATCCAACACGGAGAGGGCATCCATGAAGGAAGTTAGCATTATCGCCGTTGAACTGGCAAAGCAGGCTTTTCAGGTTCATGGCGCCGCGGCTGAGGGGTCGGTTGTCTTTCGCAAGAAGCTGTCGCGTTCGCAGTTTCGGTCGTTCCTGAGCCGGCAGCCGGCCTGCCTCGTGGCTATGGAAGCTTGCGCGACGTCGCACTACTGGGGACGCGAGATCATGAAGCTGGGGCACACCGTCCGGCTGATCCCGCCAATTTACGTGAAGCCCTTCGTGAAGCGGCACAAGAATGACGCGGCGGATGCCGAAGCCATTGCGGAAGCCGGATCGCGCCCGACCATGCGATTTGTTGCCGTGAAGAGCGAGGAGCAGCAGGCCCGGGCGATGATCTTCCGCGCACGCGACCTGCTGGTGCGCCAACGCACGCAGTTGATCAATGCGCTACGCGGTCATCTGGCCGAATTCGGCATCGTGGTGGCGAAGGGTCCCGTCCATCTCGAGAAGCTGAATGATGCGATCGATGAGTTGGAGACGGGACTGCCGCCGATGGTCCGGGAGATCGGGCGGACCTATCTCGACCAAATTGCCGTCTACACTGACGAGATCGCCGATCTTGAGAAGAAACTTCGTGCGAATGCGGCAGGGGGTGAGGTGACGAAGCGGCTGCAGACTATGCCGGGGATCGGGCCGGTCACGGCCTTGGCTATCGAAGCGTTTGCCCCGCCGATGGAAAGCTTTCGACGCGGTCGCGACTTCTCCGCCTGGCTCGGGCTTGTGCCTCTGCAGAAGTCAACCGGCGGCAAGCAGATCCTTGGCAAGACCTCGAAAATGGGTCAGCGCGACATCCGCAGACTGCTGATCATCGGCGCCATGGCCGTGGTGCGATGGACCGCCCGCCGCGGCGCGCCGAAGGGATCTTGGCTGGCCGGCCTGATCGGTCGCAAGCCTCGCCTGGTGGTCGCCATCGCGCTGGCTAACAAGATGGCACGAGCTGTATGGGCCATGCTCACGAAGAAGGAGAATTATTGGAATCCGGTGGCGGCAGCCTGATCGGGCCAATCGTCCATCGGTGTTGCGAGGAGGTCGCGAACGGTAAGGGCAAATGATCGATCAGATCGGGATCAGGAAAGCCAGTGTGATTCACGGAGCCACGAGCTCGCCCACAGTGATTTGGAACCTGATCCGCGCATCTCCATACCGGCCCGCGGCCATGTCAACGAGCCGCAGTTGTGAGGCCTGACACATGACCGCACTCGATCGCATGCTCTGCGCTGTTCAAAACCAACTTGCAAAACCGGGGGCATCCACACATGAATCACGCTCCGCAGCACAAGAGAATCGCAAAACCGAATTGCAGGAAAACAGCGCTCAAACACCGCAAATCCTGAAATTCCAAAGCCGCTGTCCGCCTGAATCAGGATGTCAGATCAACGACTTGCGGACAGTTCACGGCCGACGAATTCCCGCCAGCTTTCCCGCTAGTAAGGAGCCCGCAGATCGTTCATTGAGATGTAAACGGTCTTCATCTCGCTGAAGTGATTGATCGCCAACTTAGAGTTCTCGCGGCCGACTCCAGACAGCTTTGAACCGCCGAACGGCGCTTCGGCCGGCGCAAGATTGTATGTGTTGATATAGCAGGTGCCGGCCTCAAAATCTTTCGCCACGCGGTGGGCGCGCGAAAGATCCTTGGTGAAAACACCTGCAGCCAGGCCGAATTCCGTAGCGTTAGCTCGCGCCAGCACTTCCTCCTCCGTGTCGAAATCCATAACCGACATAACCGGACCGAAAATCTCTTCCCGCGCTATTGCCATCCCATCTGCCACGTCAGCGAAGACCGTCGGCTCCAGGTAGAAACCTGGTCGATCCAGTTGGCGCCCCCCGTAGGCGAGCCGCGCCCCTTCCTCAATCCCTTTGGCAATATAGGCCTTCACGATTTCCATCTGGCGTTCGCTCACCATAGGGCCCAAGTTCACTGCCGGATCCATGGGATCGCCGATTTTTGCGGCGGCAAGCCTTGCCGAAAGCCGATCGAGGAACGCGATCTTAATCCCTCTTTGCACGAACACACGAGTGCCATTTGAGCAAATTTGCCCCGATGAGTAGAAGTTTCCTATGATGGCGCCACTTACTGCGTTTTCGAGATCCGCATCGTCGAAAATAATCAAAGGCGATTTACCGCCAAGTTCCATAGTGACATGTTTCATCCCCTCTGCTGCAGCCGCGTACACCTTGCGACCGGTTGGGACCGACCCTGTCAAAGACACTTTCGCCACGCGGCGATCGGATACAAGTGCTGCCCCTACATCGCCGTAGCCCTGTACGACGTTGAAGATGCCTTTCGGAGCGCCAGCTTCCATCAGCGCCTCGGCGAGTTTCAGCGCCGAGAGCGGTGTCGTTTCGGACGGTTTGAATACCATCACGTTGCCGCAGGCCAGCGCAGGTGCCGCTTTGAAGCAGGCAATCTGAATGGGGTAATTCCAGGCGCCTATACCCACACAAACGCCAAGCGGCTCTCGTATCGTGTAGGCAAAGTCCCCATTGGCGAGCGGAATGTACTCACCAGTCAGGCTGCCGGCGAGCCCGCCGAAATACTCCAGCGCGTCGGCGCCGGCGGACGCATCTGCTACGATGGTTTCCTGGATGGGCTTGCCGGTGTCGTGAGTCTCAAGCACCGATAGATCATAGTTGCGAGCACGCAAGATTTCTGCGGCACGACGCAGGACGCGTCCTCGCTCGGTTCCGGTCATAGCAGCCCAACTCTTCCGGGCGGCCGTTGCTGATTGCAGCGCCCTTTCAACAACGGCAGGTGTCGCGGCCTGAAGTCGAGCGATCGTCTCACCCGTGGCTGGGTAGATAACATCGATCGCCTGACCGGCCGCGCTCTCGACATATTCCCCGTCAATGAAATGGCTCGCCTTTGGCTGGAACCTCACTTTGAACTCCTTCTCATCCCTGCTCTCCTAATAAACAAGCAGATATCGTCAGCGAGCCACCGGTCGAAACCAGGTTTCTCTTGATCGACGACGACGATGCCAAGCTTGCAATGCAAGCGTCCGTTTTCGTCGCATCGAGCTTCTGCTAGTTAGATCGATCCGGCGCGTCAGGTATGAGACGCTTTGATGACGGCCACTAGATCTTTTAGAATTGCCTCATTAACCTCAACACCCAGGCCAGGACCGCAATCGTCCGGAAGCCGGATCTCGCCAGCAATCACCGGCAATGGCTTTTTTACCAGCGGCGATTCATCGTTGACATAGTTGTAGAGTCCGAACACCAGGTTGGGCGGCAGAGTGTGCGCCATCTGAGTGACGCACGCCAAAAGAATTCCTTTGCCGTGAAAATCTTCGATGCGCACGGGAACTCCAAGTATTTTTGCCAAACCCATCGCCTGCCGCGTTGCCTCTATTCCCCCAACGCACGAGGTTTTCAGCGACGCAACGTCAAGAACGCCGTCTTTAACCGCCTCAAGAAAGCGACGGGGGCTGTCGATCACCTCGTCCAGCATTATCGGTATCCCGGTTCGCCTGACGACAGTTCGACATTCCTCGTAGCCCTCGCAGGGATTTTCGATCATGGGGGAAAGATGCCGGACGGCCGAGATGATGCGGATTGCGTCATCGACAAGCCATCCACGGTTTGGATCGTGCCAGACACGCTCGTGGGGCAACGTCATCTCCTGCACCATGCGGATGGTCGCTATATCCTGATGGGCTTCGCCAGCTCCCACCTTAATTTGAATCGCGTATAGCCCTTAGCCCGTTCAGCTTCGAAAGAAGCGAGCGTTTGCTCGCAGGTGCCAATACGGACGACGGACAGGACCGGAAGGCTCTAGGATACCCGCCCCCCCCAAAGATCCACGAGAGGAATGCCATACGCCTTGGCTGCCAAGTCCCACAGTGCCATTTCCAGGCCGGTTTTGGCATTCCATGGCCTCGGAGGGCCGCGGAGATGTCGTGAAGGATCGTCGCAATTTGTCGAGGATCGCGGCCCAGCACGACGGGCGATACGTGGAGGATGCTCTCCCGCGCGCCGGCGGAAAGGTCCGGAAGATAGAATGGTGGCGCCGACGAGACCTCACCCCAGCCCACTAGACCGCTGTCCGTTTCGATTTTGACGACCAAGTCGTCCAAGGTGGGACCGATGGACTGGCTCGCAACATACCTCGTCAGGTTCATGCCCACATGCACCGGCACTGAGTAGAGCGTTATTCGGTTGATGCGCATTTCCACACAGCTTGGATATTGGTCGGGAGCGGCCTCGCCGTGTATCGTCGAAGTCACGCCGAATCAGGTGTCACTTCCGCGCAGCATCTCGTTGACGATCAACGTGTTGCCGACGACGTCGGGCGCGGACAGCCGAGCCTCCAGCAACCGTCAGTCAAGTCCTTTATAACGCGCTTGAGCATGGTCCAACGCTGCTCTCAGACCCTTCTCAATTGTCATCTTGGTTAACTCGACGTACTCGGGAAGCGGCTGTGCGCCCATAATTGCTACCTGCTCTAGGTAGAAGTCAGTCGCGCTCTTGAGACCTTGTATTTCATAAACGCGATTGAGATACATCTTGTGCATCCGTTGCATTTCGCGCGGCATTCGCGCCATGAGCGTGGCTTTCCGGCGGGTGGCTTCGTGAAGGTCCTCAGGCGAAACAACCTCGGTGACCAGTCCCATCTCCTTGGCTTCTTTTGCCGACACATCACGCCCTGTGAGCAGAATGTCCTTTGCGGTCTTCATGTTCACCAGCCAGGGCATGAACATGCAATGACCGGAGAGGCCGTAGCGAACCTCGCTATAGCCCATCTTAGTATCCGAAGTGACGATGGAGACGTCGCAAAATAGAGATAGCTCAAACCCCTTGCCGATCGCATACTTGTGGACGGAAGCTATAACCGGTTTGCTGACGGTCCAAGGGGTCGTGAATTGCTCAAACTGACGAATGTACTTCAGGCGATATTCGTAGATGGACGTGCGATCATCGGCCGTGTCCTCATCGAGATCGTGGCCCGAGCAGAACCCGCGGCCGGCGCCGCGAATAACCATTACATTCACATTGTCATCTTGGTCGGCACGAAGAAGGCCGGCCCGGAGCTCAGCGATCAGACGCTCATTCATGGCGTTGATTTTCTCTGGCCGATTGAGGGTCAGCCAGCAGACGTGTTCCGCATCCACCTCATACAGGAGGTGCTCATACTCGGTGGTCTCAGCGGTAATTCGGTCCATCACACTATTCCTTCGGCGGTTAACTTTTGACAGCTTTCTATCTCGGGCTCAGCGGGCCCAGGCCCGACACCGGCAAGCCTACTTCATGTCGCATCTAAAGTCGCAGCTGCAGAGGTTCGAAGATCAGCGATAGCATCACTCCTCAGGATTGGGAGAGCGCAAAAAAGTAATCTGCCTAGTGAATTTGTTTCGGCAGCGTAGCCCCGCTTCCCCGCATATAAAACATACCGAAGTTGAATTGGAGCTAGGCGCATGTCCTTCGAAGGCGTCATACTGCCGGGAAACTCTACCTTCCGGCGGTCCAGAGAATGGTATCGGAGCAACTCCGCCAAGACTCTAATCGCCGCTGGATGAATGTTCAGTGGCAGGTCAGCGGCGACGAACGAGATGAAAGGCGTTGCATTTAACTTGAACCACCGGCGGGCTAAGAAATGGCGTCCGATTATTGTGGTCGACTCGAGTTGATCCGCAACTTTCAAGCTGCAGTTGGCGCACCTGTAGCCCTCGGCCGGGTCGCACTCAAGGAGAGATAAGGCATCCTTTGCTGATGCCCCCCATTCAATTCATCGCGGTATCGGCCATTTGGTAGATCATCTGAAGCCGCCGAAGGTCCTCCTTCGAGGGCTCGGCCAGCCGCCGGGGAGCTCGATCACCCGCGCCAGCGTTGATTTACCCGAGCCCGATTCTCCGACCACCGCGAGCGTCTGCCCAGGATGAAGGTCCAGGGAAACATCCTGCAAGACTGCTGCGTCGCCGTAACCTGCTGTCACGCCTTTGACTGATAGAACAGGCGAAGTACCGCAATCCTTCTGGTCATAATCGATGTGATGCACCGAAACGAGAGCTCGCGTGTATTGCTCGTGCGGTTGGTTGATGATCTGCTGCGTCATTCCCCGCTCTACGAGTTGGCCATGCCGCAGAACCATGATCTCGTCTGCGACCTGCGCCACAACCGCCAAGTCGTGGGTGATATAGAGTGCCGCGACACCGGTATCACGAATGGCGTCCCGGATTGCGGCCAGCACATCGATTTGTGTGGCGTCGAGCACTGTAGTCGGCTCGTCGAAGACGATGAGGTCAGGCTCAGAGCAGAGCGCCATAGCGGTCATAACGCGCTGCAGCTGACCGCCCGAAACCTGATGGGGGAAACGCGCCGATGCTCTCAGGATCAGGAAGACCCAGCTTTTTGAACAGTGCAATCGCTCGCTTCTCGGCTTCGGTCCGGGTTGACATGCCGTGCAGAAGCGCCGCCTCCATCAGCGGGTGGGCGGGGTTAAATGCGGCGGCCGCGGACTGCGCAACATAGCAGACCTCGCTGCCTCGGAGTTTGCGGATGCCGCTTGCTCCGATCTTCAGGATGTCACGGTCGTTGAGGATGAACCTCGCCGCCAGTTATTTTCACCCCGCCACGACCATAACCCATGCTGGCCAGACCTATGGTGGATTTGCCAGCGCCAGATTCACCAATCAGACCCAAAACCCTGCCCCGTTTCAGGTCAGCGAAACGTCGTGGACGAGAGTTGCGTTCTTTGGGCTCTCGCCCGGTGGGTGGACCGTCGCCTCAATCCGGAGGTTGCGTATGTTGAGCAACGTGTCGGGCTGCCCCGGCCGACTGGCTTGCGCGGCCGGGGCGCGCGTCGCGTCACGAAGCTTGGCAGACATTGAGAGTTCGATTGACATTTGCAGGGTCCACTCTGTTGATTGTCCGTCGTCGGCTTTTTTGATTATTGGGTGGTATGAAGAGCCCACCCACCACTCTGGATGCGCAATTCCATTGCACAATCGCCTCAAACGCCTCTGCGAAGCCCCTTGACCAACAGCCCGACGGTCCCGTCCCATCGAGCGCCCCTCAGCCGACATTCTTGGCGCGTGTACGGTACACCCTTGCGACAGCAGAGGGAAAGAGCGTGTCCGCCTCACCACCCGCAAGATGCATGCCGAAGGAAGTTGGCTTGTGGCGCCCTCCCGGCGGTCACACTCTAAACGAGCAAATCGTGTATGGCAGTTCACTGCGTCGGTCGTGGTCGATCGTAATCGTGCTCTTGAGCGGCGGAACCGCGCGTTGGATGCAGTTTATCCGCTCACAAATTCGGCATGAAACGCCGATGGGCTCGAACGCTGAGTTGTTGGCAAAATCCAGCCGGTCTGCGTAGACGAAATCGCCCGCATCGGAAATCTCGCATCCGAGCGCGATCGCATAGCGTCGATGAGGAGAGCCAAACCCACCGTCCGCCTTGGTGATTTCTGTGGCGATACTGAGATAGCGCACGCCGTCTGGCGTCTCGGCCAGCTGGCAATTCATGCGGCCTGGGGTTTCGAACGCCTGGTGGGCATTCCACAACGGGCAAGCTGCGCCGTAGCGGGCAAACTGCAACTTCGCGGCGCTGTGGCGCTTGGTGATATTGCCAGCTCGGTCGATGCGCGCGAAAAAGACCGGAACACCTTTCATCCGGGGTCTTTGCAACGTTGAGAGCCGATGCGCCACCTGCTCAAGGCTGGCGCCGAAACGCACTGCGAGCAGGTGGAGGTCGTGCCGAAGTGTTTTTGCCGTGGCCAGGAAGGGTCGGTATGGCAACATAAGCGCCCCGGCAAAATAATTCTGGAGGCCGATCCTACATATCTCTGCCGCTTCGGAGGTACGGAATCGCGCTCGCTCGATGATGGCGTCCATCTCCGCCCGGTGCTCCAAGGCGCCGATCTGGAATGCCATCTGAAAACAGCGCGTCGATGCAGGCGAGTAAGAGTTCACGTACAGCACGCGCGCGGAGGCGTCGAAGCGCCTGATTACCCGCTCGCCACTGCCAGCGCGCGCTAGACGAACATGATGATGCTCTTCCAAGTGGTCTGCGAAGGCCGTACCGACATCTCGATCCGGCACGCCCAGGGCTTTCACCAGATGCTCGGCCGCCCGGTCGAGCTCATCGATGTAGTTGTCAACAAAATGAAAGAAGTCCCGCACTTCCTCATATGGTGTCGGCTCGGCAAAAGCATTGGTTCTGATCAGCTGGTCGTCGAAGCTGGCAAGCTGCTCACTATTTCTGCGATATGCCTGATGACAGGTGATCAGTGCATGAGCGAGAGATGGTGCGTTTTGGGCAACGAGCTTGAGCTCCTGAAATCCGACTGAAACACCGCCAAATACGGGGTCAGCGAGTGCCTCGCTCAGTGCCGAGAGCAGCCGGTCGGCCTCGCTGCCGCCGATCGAAGCGATATCCACATGGAATTTCTCGGCCAGCGCAAGAAGCACGGCGGCTGACACTGGTCGTTGGTTATTTTCTATCTGGTTCAGATAGCTGGTCGAAATCCCCATACGCTCGGCGAAGACCGCCTGGGTGGCCTTGCTGGCGTCCCGCAGTTCGCGTACGCGCCGCCCAATGAAAAGCTTACCGTTTGCCATTTGCAAATTCGCATATTGCTGTTCGCAATTTCATACATTTCGCAATCGCACCCGGTCAATCCTTTTCCCTTCATTGCCGACGAACTAATGCGGTGCGTAATTCCAGTGGAGGCGTTCATGCGATTTTCCAGCGAAGCAAACCCGAGTTTGAGGAAACGCCAGATTACCGCACTGCGGTGGCCGACGGCTTTGAACTTTGAAGCGGAGACGGGCCGTTGATGCGAGGCGTTCTCGAACAACTCGAGGTCCGTCGTGCGCAGGCTCGCATGGGCGGAGGACAGAAGCGTATCGATGCCCAGCACGCCAAAGGCAAGCTGACGGCCCGAGAGCGCCTCGTGGTGCTTCTCGATGAAGGCTCCTTCGAAGAATACGATATGTATGTCACGCATCGTGCAACAGACTTCGGCATGGATGCCCAGAAGGTGGCTGGCGATGGCGTGGTCACAGGCTGGGGTACGATCAACGGCAGGCTCGTTTACGTCTTCTCTCAAGACTTCACGGTCCTTGGCGGATCGCTGTCCGAGACGCACGCTCAGAAGATCTGCAAGATCATGGACATGGCGGTGCGCAATGGGGCGCCGGTAATCGGTCTCAATGATTCCGGCGGGGCTCGCATCCAAGAGGGTGTCGCCTCACTTGCCGGGTATGCCGACGTCTTCAAGCGCAATGTCGATGCTTCCGGCGTCATTCCGCAGATTTCGGTGATCATGGGGCCTTGCGCCGGCGGCGCGGTCTATTCGCCGGCCATGACCGATTTCATCTTCATGGTCCGGGATTCCTCATACATGTTTGTGACTGGTCCCGATGTGGTCAAGACGGTCACAAACGAGATCGTGACCGCGGAGGAACTAGGCGGCGCGGCAACACACACGCAAAAGTCCTCTGTTGCGGACGGGGCTTTCGAAAACGATATAGAGGCTTTGGAAGAGGTCCGGCGCCTCTTTGATTTCCTGCCGCTGAACAATCGGGAAAAGCCGCCCGTGCGGCCGTTTTATGACGATCCCGAGCGGATCGAGTTGCGCCTCGACACGCTGGCGCCGGAGAGCGCCAACAAGCCCTACGACATGAAGGAACTGATCCTCGCGATCGCCGATGAAGGCGATTTCTTCGAGCTTCAGGCCGCCTTCGCCCGCAACATCATCACCGGATTTGTTCGCATCGAGGGCAGGACGGTCGGAGCGGTGGCCAACCAGCCCATGGTGCTGGCCGGATGCCTGGACATTGATTCCTCCCGCAAGGCGGCGCGTTTCGTTCGCTTCTGCAACGCCTTCGACATCCCGATCCTGACGCTCGTCGATGTGCCAGGTTTCCTGCCGGGCACTGCCCAGGAATATGGCGGCGTCATCAAGCACGGCGCCAAGCTGCTGTTTGCCTATTCGCAGGCGACTGTGCCGATGGTCACACTGATCACACGCAAGGCCTATGGCGGCGCCTACGACGTGATGGCTTCCAAACATATCGGCGCCGACATCAACTACGCCTGGCCCACCGCCGAAATCGCGGTGATGGGCGCAAAGGGCGCGGCCGAGATCCTCTACCGGTCCGAACTCGGCGATCCCAAGAGGCTGGCGGCTCGCACCAAGGAATACGAGCAGCGTTTCGCCAATCCCTTCATTGCCGCCGAGCGCGGCTTCATTGACGAGGTGATCATGCCACATTCCTCACGCAAGCGGATCGCGCGTGCCTTTGCCGCTCTGCGCGGCAAGAGCATCGAGACGCGCTGGAAGAAGCACGACACGATCCCGCTTTGAGTGCGCAAAAATGTTCAAGAAGATCCTGATTGCCAATCGTGGCGAGATCGCGTGCCGGGTGATCAAGACGGCGCACAGGCTCGGCATAGCCACCGTCGCCGTCTATTCCGACGCTGACCGCGACGCCTTGCACGTCCGGCAAGCCGATGAAGCGGTCCATATCGGTCCCGCCGCCTCAGCCCAGTCCTATCTTGGCATCGCGAACATCCTCGATGCCGTCTCCGCTACGGGTGCTGATGCGGTTCATCCGGGCTACGGTTTCCTGTCCGAGAATTCGAATTTTGCCGACGCGCTCAAAGCCAATGGCATCGCCTTCATCGGGCCCTCGCCGGTCTCCATGGAGGCGATGGGCGACAAGATCACGTCGAAAAGGATTGCGGCATCCGCCAGTGTCTCGACCGTGCCCGGCCACATGGCCCTGATCGAGGATGCAGAGGAAGCGCTGCGCATCGCCGCAGAGATTGGCTTTCCTGTCATGATCAAGGCCTCCGCCGGCGGTGGCGGCAAGGGCATGCGCATTGCCTGGAACGAGGTCGAGGCGCGCGAAGGATATCACTCCTCGCGAAACGAGGCCAAGAACGCCTTTGGTGATGATCGTATCTTCATCGAGAAATTCGTTACCGAGCCACGTCACATCGAAATCCAGGTGCTCGGCGATCAGTACGGCAATATCGTCCACCTCGGAGAGCGGGAATGCTCGATCCAGCGCCGCAACCAGAAGATCATCGAGGAGGCACCGTCACCGTTCATCAACGAAGCAACTCGACATGCGATGGGGGACCAGGCCATCGCTCTTGCCAAGGCGGTCGGCTACCACTCGGCAGGTACCGTTGAATTCATCGTCGATCGCGAGCGCAACTTCTACTTCCTCGAGATGAACACGCGGCTTCAGGTCGAGCATCCGGTCACCGAACTTGTTACCGGCATCGATCTGGTCGAGGAAATGATCCGCATTGCGGCCGGCGAAAAGCTGCGCTTTGCCCAGGAGGATGTGAGGCTGAACGGCTGGGCGATCGAAAGCCGGCTCTATGCCGAAGACCCGTATCGCAACTTCCTGCCCTCGATCGGTCGTCTGACACGCTACCGGCCCCCCACTGCGGGTAAACGTGGGGACGGCTCACTCATCCGCAACGATACCGGTGTGGTGGAGGGCTCGGAAATTTCGATGCACTATGATCCCATGATTGCCAAGCTCTGCGCCTGGGCGCCCAACCGGCTGGGCGCGATCAACGCCATGACCGCTGCGTTGGATGATTTCGAAGTAGAAGGCATCGGCAATAACCTGCCGTTTCTCTCCGCTGTCATGGACCGTCCCCGGTTTCGAGAGGGGCGGCTAAGCACAGCCTTTATCGCCGAGGAGTTTCCGGACGGCTTCGCAGGTGTGGCCGCAACCGATGCGGATGAGCGCAAGCTCGCGGCGGTCGCGACACAGATCAACTGGAAACTCCAGCACCGTAATGTCCTGATCTCCGGGGCGATGGACAATCATCGTCGGAAAGTCTCCAGCGATTGGATCGTCACGCTCGGCAATCATGCCTTTCCGGTCGCCGTGTGCGACCACGAAAACGGAACCGCGGTGTCATTCGATGACGGCTCGGTGCTGACCGTCGCAAGCGACTGGCTGCCGGGACGGCCAATCGCGCACTTTCAAATTGGCGCAGACAGCACGACGGTCAAAACGTCACGGTCAGGAACCGGCTACCGACTGCGCTGGCGAGGCATGGATGTTGTTGCCCATGTACGCAGCCCACCTATTGCCGAACTGGCGCGGTTGATGCCGAAGAAACTGCCGCCGGATACCTCCAAGCTGCTGCTTTGCCCGATGCCCGGTGTAGTCACCACGATTGCCGTTTCCGAAGGAGAGCCGGTCGAGGCTGGCCAGATTCTTGCAACGGTGGAGGCGATGAAAATGGAGAACGTGCTGCGCGCCGAACGTAAGGGCACGGTGAAGCACATCGTCGCGACTGCCGGCATGAACATGGCTGTCGATGAACTGATCATGGAATTTGATTAAGGGTAGGACAAATGGCCAACCGCGCAGCCTACGGGGACTGGCGAAAACTCGCCGAGCACGAAATCAAGGCGTCGCTCGACAGCTTGGTCTGGAATACGCCGGAAGGCATTGCGGTCAAATCGCTCTACACCGAGGCCGATCTGGATACGGCCGGCCACCTCGGCACGCTGCCCGGGATAAAACCGTTCCTGCGCGGGCCGCGGGCAACCATGTATGCAGGGCGTCCGTGGACCATCCGGCAGTATGCTGGCTTCTCGACAGCGGAAGAATCCAACGCCTTCTACCGCAAGGCGCTGCTGGTTGGCCAGAAGGGTCTGTCAGTAGCCTTTGATCTTGCCACCCACCGTGGGTACGATTCAGATCATCCCCGCGTGGAGGGGGACGTCGGCAAGGCCGGTGTTGCGATCGACTCGGTGGAGGATATGAAGATCCTATTCGACGGCATTCCCCTGAAAGAGATGTCCGTCTCCATGACCATGAACGGTGCGGTCATCCCGATCCTCGCTTGCTTCATCGTCGCTGGCGAGGAACAGGGCTGCTTGCCGGCCCAGCTTTCTGGGACCATCCAGAACGACATCCTGAAGGAGTTCATGGTCCGCAACACCTACATCTATCCGCCCGAACCCTCGATGCGCATCGTCGCCGACATCATCGAGTACACCGCAAAGGAGATGCCGAAGTTCAACTCGATCTCCATCTCCGGCTATCACATGCAGGAGGCCGGCGCGACGCTGGTGCAGGAACTCGCCTTCACCCTGGCCAATGGACGCGAATATGTCCGGGCGGCGTTGAAGAAGGGCCTCGACGTCGACGATTTTGCCGGACGGCTCTCGTTCTTCTTTGCGATTGGAATGAATTTCTTCATGGAGGCCGCCAAGCTGCGGGCAGCGCGACTTCTGTGGTCGCGTATCATGGAAGAGTTCCAACCGAAGCAGCCTTCGTCGCTGATGCTGCGCACGCATTGCCAGACATCAGGCGTGTCGCTGCACGAGCAGGATCCCTACAATAATATCGTGCGCACCGCTTATGAGGCGCTCGCCGCGGTTCTCGGCGGAACGCAATCGCTCCACACCAATTCTTTCGATGAGGCGATCGCGCTGCCGACTGAGTTTTCCGCACGCATCGCGCGAAACACGCAGCTTATCCTTCAGCACGAGACCGGCGTCACCAAAGTCGTCGATCCGCTGGCCGGCTCCTATTACGTCGAAAGCCTGACCGCCGAACTTGCTGATAAGGCGTGGGCGCACATCGAGGATATCGAGGCCGTCGGCGGCATGACCAAGGCCGTTCTCGAAGGTTTGCCAAAACGCCTAATCGAGGCGGCGGCGACCCGCCGCCAGGCGGCGATCGATCTCGGCGACGAGGTGATCGTCGGCGTCAACAAGTACCGGTTGGAAAACGAGGCCCCGATGGATGTCCTTGAGATAGACAATGCGGCTGTGCGCGAGGCGCAGATCCGTCGTCTCGAACAAACAAAGCGTCAGCGCGACCCCAAGCGCGTCGACGCGGCCCTTGCCGCGCTTGGTGAAACCGCGGCCAGCGGCAAGGGCAATATACTCGAGGCAACGGTCGAAGCGGTGCGCGCCCGCGCGACGGTGGGAGAGATTTCCGATGTCTTACGCCGCGCTTTCGGGGATCACGCGGCCGTTCCCGAGGTGATTGCGGAGGTCTACGGAGCCGCCTTCCGGGAGGAGCCGGAATATAGGACGCTGGTTTCCCGGATCGGGGACGCCGCCATGTCGCTCGGCAGGAGGCCGAAGCTGATGGTGGCCAAGCTCGGTCAGGATGGCCACGACCGCGGGGCCAAAGTGATCGCGTCGGCCTTCGGCGATCTCGGTTTCGATGTGGTCGTGGGGCCGCTTTTCCAAACACCGGAAGAAGCCGCAGCCATGGCCGTGGCCTCTGAGGTTCATGTCGTCGGCGCATCTTCGCTGGCGGCCGGGCACAAGACGCTCCTGCCGCAGCTCGTCGAGGCACTGAAAGCAAAAGGCGCTGAAAACATCATCGTTGTGTGCGGTGGCGTGGTGCCGCGCCAGGACTATCAGCTCCTCATGGATCATGGGGTGGCCGCAGTGTTTGGCCCGGGCACGCATGTCCTGGATGCCGCCCGTGCGGTCGTCGATCTCATTGAAGGTAGGCGTCGCAATCAATGAAGACCGACAGCGAGATTGTCGGGCGGCTTGCCGGCCTGCCCATGGGACGCGTGCTGCCGGAGATCTACCGTTTGAGGAAGCCGCTCTCGCCGCATCGCTCGGCCGAAATCGACGGCGTTTCGATCGAGGCTGCCGATCTTTCATTTCCGGTTCTGCCGACACCGCTCGTCATCGAAGGTGCGGGCGGGCTGATGGTGCCGCTGAACCGCCGGACAAGGTTCATCGACATATTCGAGCAATGGCAGTTGCCGGTCATTCTGTGCGCCCGCACCGCGCTCGGAACCATCAACCACACCCTGCTGTCGATCGAGGCCCTGCGGGCGCGCGCCATCCCGCTGGCCGGCATCGCCTTCATCGGCAACGAAGCAGCTTGGCAGGCTGCCGCAGCTCGATCCGCTGACGGACAAAACGCTGAGACAAGCGATGATTGCCGGCTTCGACCTCGCTTTGATTGCCGGAGGCGGATAATGCCGCAATCCCGTGTGTGGCATCCCTTCACCCAGCACGCGCTCGAGCCGGCGATCCCTGAAATCGTCCTGGCTGAAGGCGCCTATCTCCACAAAGCCAATGGCGCGCGCATCCTGGACGCCATCTCATCCTGGTGGGTCGTCACGCATGGCCACCGCCATCCGCGCATTATGAAGGCAATCGAGACGACCGCCTCGAGCCTCGACCAGATCATCTTCGCAGGTTTCACGCACGAGCCGGCCGAACGCCTGGCCAAGGCGCTTGTCGGCCTCGCTCCCGCCGGCCTCGACCGGGTGTTCTATTCCGACAGCGGCTCGACCTGCGTCGAAGTCGCGTTGAAGATGGCGCTCGGTTATTTCCGCAACATCGGCGCGCCCCGCTCGCGCATCGTCGTCATGGAGCACAGCTATCACGGCGACACGATCGGCACGATGAGCGTCGGTGCGCGTGGCGTGTTCAACGCCGCCTACGAACCCTTGCTGTTCGAGGTCGACACCATTCCCTTCCCGGCCGCCGGCCGCGAGCAGGAAACGCTGGATCGGTTCGAGGCAGTTGCCCGCGACCGGCGCGCCGCCGCGCTGATCGTCGAACCGCTCGTGCTTGGCGCCGGCGGCATGCTGATGTATCCGGCCTCGGTTCTGACCGGATTGAAGAAGATTGCCGAAGCCTCCGGCACGCTGCTGATTGCCGACGAGGTGATGACCGGCTGGGGCCGCACCGGGAGCATGTTCGCCTGCGAGCAGGCATCGATTTCTCCAGACATCCTGTGCACCTCGAAAGGCTTGACCGGTGGCACCATTCCGCTGGCGGCCACGCTTGCCACCGATGCGATCT
>NZ_JAMYPO010000026.1:0-95973 GCF_040320365.1 Mesorhizobium sp. M0701 | reverse complement strand
GTCAGCAAGGGCGGCGTCGACAAGCAGCTATATCTCGACATTCTGACCTCAACGCTGTTCGGGGCTCCCCTCTATAAGACCTATGGGGCGCTGATCGTGGAGGGCAAGTTCAAGCCCGCCGGCTTCGCGGCGCCGTTGGGTCAGAAAGACATCCGGCTGACGCTGGCAGCAGCCGAGGATTTGCGCGTGCCGTTGCCGATCGCCAGCCTCCTGCGTGACCGCTTCCTCACCCTGCTCGCCCATGGCGGCGAAAAGCTCGACTGGTCGGCCATCGGCCAGCTTGCCGCCAGGGATGCCGGCATCGACGCACTTTCGGGGGCGGGCATGCCCTCATCGGAGGCATAACTAAGCAGTATCCGCCGCCCTGCCCGGAACGCCTGGCGTTTTTGTAGGAGGCCGGCGTCTCGAAGGATCATGCGCAGTGTGGTCCGCAGGATCAGGCACATGGCGGATAGTCAGGCGTCTCGCCCGTGTAGCGGATCTTTCACTGCTTCCTCCCAATCAGCGCAGGTCCGCGACTGGAGGACGGCAAGGAGACCCAGCCTGCATCACTCGCCCTCCTTGCGGCTGAGAGACGCTTTGCATGACGAAACCGTAACATCGGAGCCGCAACTTCGCCCCAATGCAGTTAGCAACTCGAACGGTCTAAACCGGAGATGCCCTATGCCGACAGTCGGTTATTCCTCGGTCCAGAAGAGTTTGCACTGGGCTTTGTTCGCGTTGGTTGTAGGCATGTATCTCCTGACCTTCGGCGATGATCTCTTCCAACGTGGCGATCCCAACCGAGCACTTGCATGGTGGCTTCACATCTCCTTTGGCCTGCTTCTTGCTGCTCTCGTGCTCTGGCGGGTGGCCTTGCGGCTGGCAAGAGGCGCACCGACTCTCCCCAATTCCATGACAGGTTTCGAACGTGCCGTTGCCAAGCTTGGTCATCTCGCCCTGTATGTCCTGCTTGTCGCAATTCCCGTGCTTGGCATCCTGCTAACGTGGTTTAGGGGCGATGCGCTGACCTTTTTCGGATTGTTTACGATCCCGGCACCCTTTGTGCCGGATCGCGGCATCGCGAGCAGTATCAGAGAAATTCATAGCCTTTGCGCCAACGCAATCCTGATCCTGGCTGGCGGACACGCGCTAGCCGCGCTATGGCACCATTTCGTGAAGAGGGACGACGTGTTGGAGCGGATGCTGCCCCATAGCCATCATCCCCAGCTTCGGCGATTTCATTGACGCGACAAGCCTGAAGGTCCGCGGCTGGGTGGACAACCCGAACGGGGAACTGATGGGGCCAGGCGTTGATCAAGTGCTGGATGGAGCCCTTGATAGCCTGACAGGATTAGCCGCTCCAGATCTCACAGATTTGATGAGGTCTTGCCTTTTGGCCATCACCAAACGTCTGGCTTGCAATGACACTACGCCCAGCATGCCGCCGCTCGTCTACGTCGACGCCCGAAACGAAGCGGTATGCATTTGTAAGCGTTTATGGCTTCTGCTCGGTATCCGGATGCTTTTCTTCCGTCAGGCAACAGTGGAGCGAGCCGGCGCTTTCCTGACATCAGCGAGCGCACCGTCAATGAGATCGCACTGAGCCCGCACTGTTCAGTCATTGCCGAGGCCGCGCGAATATCTGGCCGGCAGGGCATTGTTGTGTGGCGGTGCCGAAGCATCATGAGTGCCGGCGCCAGCGCAGCGCCGCGCCGCCGATGCTTCGCGCTGCTCGCATGGGGAGCATTTCCGCGAGCCGGTTCGCGCGTTTCTCGCCTATGCCGGCAAGCCTGCCATCCGCATGGCGTCGGTGACGTCATCGACGATATCAGGTGCAAGTCCCACTGCGGCAGACCAGCGTCCGATGGTGAAGTGCGGGTCGAGCGACAAAAGCCGCGTGGCCGATACTTTGGCCTCGTCGAGCCGCCCGAGCCTGGCCAGCGGTGCGGCCAGCCATCCGTGCAGCATGCTGAATCCGGGGTTCATCTCCACCGCCCGTCGGCCTGATATGACGGCCTGCTCGTGCCGGCCGGACAGGAAGTTGCCGAATCCGATCATGCCTTGCGGCACGCAGCTCATGGCGTCGAGGGGGTTCAGCCGTAACGCTTGCTCGCCCCAGTCGATCGCCCGGGCAGCGTCGCCGCCATACGCTACCGACACGCAGCCGAAGGCAAAGACGAAGGCGCAGGAGGCGCTGAGCGTCAAAGCCTGCGCAAACGCCTCGTCGGCCAGTCTGCGATCATGCTCCACAATGCCGATGGTGAACCCGGCCAAGGCGAGCGCCATGGCGTCGCCCGAGCCGTGCTCGATCGCTGCATGGGCATGGCGGATCGATCTTTCCTGATTGTGCGGTTTCATGCCGCCGCGCACGAACAGCGACTGATGCGCCCAGGCGGCAAAGCCATGGGCAAGCGCATAAGTCGGCTCGATGGCTAAAGACTGCTCCAGCAGCGGCAGGCCCTTGGCTGCACCCTGCGGCATGAAGGTGTAGACATCAGGCAGCGCGCGCAGCAGGAGATCGTAGGCGTCGAGACTGTCGGGGCGGTTGCGTCGGACGCGTTCGATCTCGGCCCGGCGCAGATTGGGCTCTATTGCCGCGATCACGCTGATGGTGATCTCGTCCTGCAGCGCGAACACGTCGGTCAGTTCGCGGTCGTAGCGTTCGGCCCACAGATGGCTGCCGTTCTCCGCATCGATGAGCTGGCCGGTGATGCGCACGCGACTTCCCACCTTGCGCACGCTGCCTTCCAGCACGTAGCGCACGCCGAGCTCGTGTCCGATCTGCTTCACATCCACCGCGCGGCCCTTGTAGGTGAAGGAGGAATTTCGCGCGATGACGAACAGCCACCTTATGCGCGACAGACCGGTGATGATGTCCTCGACCATGCCGTCGGCAAAATAGTCCTGATCCGGATCGCCGCTCAGGTTCACGAAGGGAAGCACGGCGATGGAAGGGCGGGCGGGAATGCCCAGGCCAGGCTTCGGTTGCTCCACCGGTGCCGTAGCCTCGGCCTCCTCGCGCACGGTGCCGACGAAGCGAAGGCCCCTGCGCAGGATGGTGCGGATGAGGCGCTGCTCCTCGCCACTGTCGTGCAGCGCATTGCGCGCTGCGTTGATGCGGCTGGCGAGCGTGGCGTCCGAGACGATGCGGCCCTGCCAGACCGCATCGATCAAATCGTCCTTGCTGACCACCCGCTCGCGATTGCGGATCAGATATTGCAGCAGGTCGAACACCTGCGGCTCGATGGAAATCAGGTCGTTGCCGCGACGCAGTTCGCGCCGATCGCCGTCCAGGGCAAAATCCTCGAAGAGATACGGCAACTTGCTGGCTCCAGATCGCGCGGGAAATAGCGACTCTCAACACTGTAGCCGCGTCGTGGGCGCAAAATCAAAGCGATCTGAATGCAGAATCAAGGCGGCCTGAATGTCGCCTCAAAGCGCGTCCGTCGGCCCTGCCGCATAGTCCTCCTGCAACCAACGCAAACAACAGCCACGCTGTCTATGTCTCCAACCCCGCAGCTGTCGCCAAACTCATCGAACAGGCGGCCACCAGCGTCGTCAAGAACTGAACCCGCATCCACTTCATGGACAGCCTGGGCGCCTGGCGGCGCCCAGGCTCTTTGCTGTTCTCATCATGCGCCCATAAGCTCCGCCGAACCCGGTTTGCGGCTCACCGATTCGCCGTCCCGTTTGCGTCAACAATCCGTCTCAGATCGACCGCTGATTGACCTGCTTGGCGACCTCTTGGGCGCTTTCGACGCGCTCTGAATAGCGATCGGTAAGGGAGGCGGGACGGTCGCGCAGAAGCAGGGTGAACTTCATCAGCTCGCTCCATCACGTCAACGATACGGTTGTAGTAGGACGACGGCTTCATCCGGCCAGCCTCGTCGAACTCTGCGAAGGCCTTCTACCGAAGACCGGTTCGGGATCGTAACCATCCGCATCCACCGGCCGAGGATGCGGAGCTGGTTGACGGCGTTGAGGCTCTGTGAGCCACCCGACACCTGCATGACGGCGAGCGTGCTGCCCTGGGTCGTCCTGACACCGCCTGTCGACAACGGCAGCCAGTCAATCTCGCCCGGGCTGTTTTTTGTTTTCGCAACTGGTAGCGACAACCTTATCGGGCACGGCGCAAGCCATTCTCGATCTCGCCGAGCAGCAGCAGTACACGGCCAATCTGCAGGCCCGCGGCCTGCGCCATTCGCGTTCCGGACTGGTCGGCCTGATGCTACCGGTTCACGACAACCGCTATTTCTCGTCGATGGCGCAAATTTTCGAGGCGCATGTGCGCAGCCGCGGCCAATGTCCGGTCGTGGTCAGTGCCTCGCGCGATCCCGAGGAAGAGCGGCGCACCGCCGAGACGCTGATCTCCTATTCGATCGACGGCCTGTTCATCGTCGGCGCCACCGATCCCGACGGTTCCAGCAAACAATGCCGACCCGATCGGGCGAAATCAGGAGAGTACGATCATGGCGAAAACAAAAATCCTTCTGGTCGGCGAGAGCTGGATGAGTTCGGCGACCCACTACAAGGGCTTCGATCAGTTCGGCAGCGTCACCTTTCATCTGGGTGCGACGCCACTGGTCGAGGCGTTGAAGGACAGCGAATTCGATCTTGACTACATGCCGGCGCATGAGGCGGTCGAAAAGCTGCCTTCCACGATGGAGGGCCTGTCGCAGTACAAGGCAATCATCCTATCCGACATCGGCGCGAACTCGCTCCTGCTCCACCCCGATGTCTGGCTGCACGGCAAGACAGTCCCCAACCGGCTCAAACTCCTGCGCGACTGGACGCTGGCCGGCGGCGGCCTGATCATGATCGGCGGCTACTTCTCCTTCCAGGGCATCGACGGCAAAGCCCGCTGGCATCGCACGGCGGTCGAGGAAGCCCTGCCGGTGACCTGCCTTCCCAACGATGACCGGCTCGAAATTCCCGAAGGATTTCGGCCTTCGATCGCCGGTGACAGGGATCATCCGGTTTTTGCCGGTATCGAAGGCGACTGGCCGCTGCTGCTCGGCGCCAACGAAGTTGTCGCCCGCGACCGGGACGATGTCGTGGTTCTGGCGCGGTTGCCGCAGGACCAGGGCGGCCATCCGTTGCTGGTCACCGGGCGACATGGCGAGGGGCGAACGCTGGTGTGGACGTCGGACATCGGCCCCCACTGGCTGCCGAACAGCTTTGTCGAATGGCCCGGTTACGCACGCCTTTGGACCAACGTGCTTCGCTGGGTCAGCAAGGCCGTCTAGCCGAGAACCGTTGGGGAGCCCCGCCATGACAGCACCCTTTCTTGTCGCCAGAAGCATCGCCAAGCGCTTTGGCGCGCTGACCGCGCTGGCAAATGTCGACCTCGAGATCCGCTCCGGCGAGGTGCTGGCTCTGCTCGGCGACAATGGCGCAGGCAAATCGACCTTCATCAAGATTCTGGCGGGTGCCCATCCGCCCAGCGATGGCGAGCTCGTCATCGAGGGCAATCCGGTGGCTTTTTCTTCGCCCAAGGATGCCGCGTCATCGGGCATCGCGACCATATTCCAGGAACTGGCGCTCTCGGAAAACCTGTCGATCGCCGAAAACGTGTTTCTCGGGCGGGAATTGAAACGCTCCATTTTAGGTATTCCGTTTCTGAAGCGCCAGGAAATGCGGCAGCGCGTTGACGGGCTTCTGAAAGAGCTCGATGCCCATATTTCCGATCCGGAAGCACCCGTCGGCAGCCTGTCGGGCGGCCAGCGTCAGGCTGTCGCCATCTGCAGGGCGCTTAATCTGAACGCCAAACTGGTCATCATGGACGAGCCGACAGCAGCCCTTGCCGTCGCCGAGACCCGCAAGGTCCTGGCACTGACGCGGCGGCTTGCGGCGCGCGGCTGTGCCGTCGTCCTCATCAGCCACAACATTTCCGAAGTCTTCGAAGTTGCCGACCGCATCGTGGTGTTCCGGCGCGGCCGCAAGGTGGCCGAACGGCTGGCGGCCGAGACCAATCACGAGGAAGTCGTTTCGCTCATAACGGGCGCCCATCCCGACGTGCGGGCGCTCGAAAAAACCAACTGAAACGCACGTCATTTCCAGAGAGGATCAAACACAATGCTTTCACAATTCAAAAAAGCGCTCACGGTCACCGCACTGTCACTCGTCGTTGCGACGGCGGCGCATGCCGCGGACAAACACAAAGTCGCCTTCGTCCCGCAGCTGATCGGCATCCCCTATTTCAACGCCATGGAAGCCGGCGGCAATCGCGCCGCCAAGGATCTTGGTGTCGATTTCATCTATTCCGGTCCCGTCGACACCAATCCGGTGGACCAGTTGCAGATCGTCCAGAACCTGATCAACCAAGGCGTCGAGGCCATCTCGGTCAGCGTCCTCGACGCCTCCAGCATCGCACCCGTGGTTGAGAGCGCCAAGGCAAAGGCCATCAAGCTGTTCACCAGTGACAGCGATGCGCCCGACAGCGGCCGCGCGGTCTATGTGGCCCAGGCGACCGACGAAGGCCTCGGCACGACGATCGTCGACGAACTCGTCAAGCGCGTTGGTGAGGACGCAACGATCGGTATCGTCTCCGGCGAAGCGACGGCGTCCAATCTCAACGCCTGGATCGGCTTCATGCAGAAAGAAGCCGCCGCCAAATATCCGAAGCTGAAGCTGCTCGCGCCGCAATATGCCGGCGGCACGGCGGAGCGTGCCGCGCAGATCTCCAGCGATCTCATGGCCGCCAACCCCGACGTCAAGGCCATTATTGCCGTCGCATCCTCGACCTGCCCGGGCGTTGCCCAGGCCATCGAGACCGCCGGCAAGATCGGCTCCGTCATTGGTGCCGGCTACTGCAGCCCGAACACGGCGCGCTCCTATTTGAAGAGCGGCGCCTTCGGCTTCACCGTGCTCTGGGATCCAGAGCAGCTCGGCTATCTCACGGTCTGGGCCGGCAAACAGCTCATCGACGGCAAGGCCTTCGAAGCGGAGAACAAGATCGTCGGCCTGGAAAAGCCGGTCACCTATGATGCCGCCAAGGGCATTCTGCTGCTCGGGCCGCCGGCCATCTTCACCAAGGACAATGTCGACAAGTTCAACTTCTGAGCCCTGACATGAACGCGGTGCGGCAGTTTGGAAAGGGTGCCTTCTCCATGAACGGACGGGAGTGGTCCCTGCTTGTCGCCTGTTTGCTGGCGATGATCATCTTTGCTGTCGCATCGCCTCACTATGCCACGTCAGGCAATGCGGCGACGGTCTTGCGCAACAGCGTCGAACTGCTGCTGATCGGCCTTGGCATGACCTTGCTTTTGGCCATGGGCGGCATCGATGTCTCGATTGGCATCGTCATGGGCCTCGCTGCCATTGCCATCGGCCGCGTGCTCGGTGCCGATGGCAATCCAGCGCTGGCGATCGTTGTCGGCCCGTTGGTCGGGGCATTGCTGGGATGCGGGACGGCCACCGTCGTCGTGCTCGGCCGCGTTCCGGCCATCGTCGGAACGCTCGGCCTGCTCGGCGTCTACCGCACCGCCGTCTTTGTCCTTCTCGGTGGGCAATGGCTTTCCGGCCTACCCTCGAGCCTCACTGACCTGCTGGCAACCCCGGTGATTGGCGTCCCCGTCCCTGCCCTGGTGATCGCCGCTGCCTATCTCATCGTCTGGCTGGCGTTGCGGCGAACGCCTTACGGGCTTCACCTGCTGGCGATCGGCAATTCGGAGGAAAAAGCGCGCTCTCAGGCATCCCGGTCTTCAAGACCCGCTTCATGACCTTCGTCATCAGCGGTGTTCTGACCGGCATTGCCGCCACCTTCTATGTCGCCACCTACCGCAATGTGGAAATGACGATTGGCAGCACGCTGGCGCTCGATGCCATTGCTGCGGTCATTCTTGGCGGCACCAGCATATTGGGCGGCAGATGCAGCCTGATCGGCACAGTGCTTGGCGTACTTCTCCTGCGAATCCTTCAGAACGGCTTGCTGCTGATTGGCGTGCCCTCGCTCTGGCAGCCTGTCGTCACCGGAGTTCTGATCGTTGGCGTGCTTGGCTTCGAAGCTGTCTCCAACCGGTTACCTCTTGGCCAGTTTCAGCGAGCCCGCGCATGAAAACGCTCCGGAAGCTGCAAGGCCCCGCCCTTACCCTGGCTCTGCTGTGTGGGCTTTGGCTGATCGTGATTGTTGGCCTGCTGGCGCTCAAACCTTCAGTCTTCAATCTCGGCACCGTCACTACCATTCTTCAGTTCTCGACGATCCTGGCCCTGGTCGGCCTTGGACAAGGGCTGGTCATCATGGCCGGCGGCGCCGGCATCGACCTCTCGGTCGGCGGCGCAGTCTCGCTCTCCGCCATCGTTGCAATGCTTTCCGTCAAGCTGGGACTGCCGCCCGTTCTGCTGCCGGTCGTCTGCATTCTGGCCGGTGCGATGCTCGGTGCCATCAACGGGTGGCTGGTGAACGGGCTCGTTCTCCTTCCCTTCATCGCGACACTCGGCACATTCTTCGTCTATTCCGGCGCAGCGCTTGCCGTCACCGGCGGTGCGGCCCAGACAGGCGTGCCCTCCTGGCTGCTCCTGTGGGGGCGGGGCGTCATCATGGGCATTCCGGTGCCCTTTCTCACGCTTGCCATCCCCTGCTTCGCATTTGCCGGCCTGGTGCTGCTGTCGACGGCTTGGGGACGCTGGATTTACGCCATGGGCTTCAATGAACGCTCGGCCAAACTGGTCGGCGTTCCGGTCGATCGCGTGCGCTTCATTCTCTATTGCTTGAGCGGCGCCCTCGCCGGCGCTGCCGGTCTGGTTTCGCTCGCCTGGCTCGGCAGCGGCAGGCCCAATATCGGCCAGAACCTGGAACTCGAATCCCTGACCGCCGCCATGCTTGGAGGCATAGCCATCACCGGCGGACGTGGCGGCGTTGGCGGCGTGTTCGCGGCCGTCCTGCTTCTGGTCACGCTGAAGACCGGTCTTCTGCAATTGAACATCAACACGGTTTGGCAGGTGGGGATTGTCGGCGCCCTTCTGGTTTTCGTCCTTCTCGCCGACCGACTTTCCCAACGTTGGAGATCATGATGCCGTCCAAGGAAGAGATCATCGCCGCACGCGTCGAGGCAGCCGCCGACCGCATCGTTGCAACGCTGAGCGATCTCGTCGCCTTCCCCTCGATCGTGAAATCCAATCCCAGGGAGGCCGGCCCCGGCGAGCGTGATTGCCAGCTCTATCTGCAAAAACGCATCGAGGCGCTCGGCTTCTCGACCAATCTGTGGGATCCGGACGGCCCGGCGCTCTACGAAAAATACAAGGGACGCGCCGGCGCCAACAAGGGCAGGACCTTCGAAGGCCGGCCCAATCTCGGCGGCGTCTTGAAAGGCACCGGCGGCGGGCGCTCCATTATGCTGACCGGCCACATCGACGTCGTCCCGCCGGGGGCCGCCGGACACTGGACGACCGACCCGTTCCAGCCTGTCCTCAAGGACGGATTCCTGCACGGCCGCGGCACGGTCGACATGAAAGGCGGCGTCGCCTGCATGCTGATGGCCGTTGAGATCCTCAGGGAACTCGACATTCCCCTGTCCGGAGACATCGTCTTCACGACCGTCGTCGATGAGGAGATCGGCGGCATGGGGTCGCTGGCCATGGTCGATCGCGGTTTTCACGCCGATGCCGGCATCATGACCGAACCGACGGCAAACAAGATCGCACCGCTTTGTCACGGCATCCTGTGGGGCAGGATCATCATCGACGGCATAGGCGGCCATGCGGAACTCACGCCGAATGCCTGGTATTCGAGCGGTCCGGTCGATGCCGTCCAGCTTTGCCGGCAAATCCTCGACGGCATCGACATTCTCAACCGGCGCTGGATGTTCGATCCCAGGAAGAACCATCCGCTGATGGACCTGCCCAACCAGATCATCGTCACCCAGATGAATGCCGGCGAACACCCCTCCTCCATGGCAGGACGAGGCGAAATCATCATCGACGCGCAGTACCTGCCGAGCGAGCATGACGAGTTCAGGCTGGGCGGCAACGTCAAACGTGAAATCGAAGAGCATATCGCCAATGTCTGCCAGGCAGATCCCTATCTGCGGCAGCATCCTGCCCGGGTCGAGTGGATCCTCGACGCGGATTGCGCCGAGATTCCATCGGACAATCCCTTCGTCGGCGTCTTTCAGGAGGCCGTCAGAGAAGCCAACCTGTCGCCGGTGCTGAGCGGTTTTGGAGCGCACAGCGACATCGGCCTGCCGACCGGCCTCGGCAACACCCCGACCGTCAACTTCGGTCCCGGCGACCCGGCGCAAGCGCATCAGCCGAACGAACGCGTTTCGGTGCGCGATCTGGTCGATTGCACAAAGGCGATTGCAATCGCCGTCGAGAAATGGTGCCGTTAAAATTGGGAGCGGCGCGCGGCGACCCGTCGCGCCGGTTGCTGCATCAAGGCAGACGAACGGGACACGACACCAGCGGCAATCGGAAGCATCGCCTGCGTGCTCCGACAAACCATTCGAACTGCGTGAACCCGCCTCTCTTCCGCAGACGTCTGATGCGCTGTTTTGCGTTACGCGAGGAAGTGGTGATGCTCCGATCCACCGCCTACCGTGCCCGTCGCCCGACCGGGAACACCTCGATCTTAAACCGCTCGGCCGCAAGCCCCCAAAGACCCTGCGGGGCCTTCAACATCACGACGATGGCAACGAGGCCCAGGACGATGAGATAAAGGGGCCCGAGTTCGGCGAGACTTCCGCGCAAGGCGAAGAAGACGATGGTTCCAACGATGGGGCCCTCGATGCGTCCGATCCCGCCGATGATGACGATGAACACGACATAGCCCGTCCAGTCGATCAAGCTGAATGCCGAATCAGGCGTCATGCGTAGCTTGCTCAGGAACACGACGCAGCCCACTGCCCCGGCCATGGCGGCGCAGCCGACAAAAACGGCGAGTTTGATTCGCCGCGTGTCGACGCCGAGGCTCTCCGCGGCCCGTTCGGAATCGCGCATCGCGGTTAGCGCCAAACCCCACTTCGACCGGAGAAGCAGGTACGAGCCGGCGATCGACGAGAAGGCCAGCAGAAGCGCGCAGAAGAAGATTATCGCTTCGCGACCGGCCCGATCTGCCGCGATCTGTCTGGCGACGCTAGCCGGCAGGCTCATTCCTGAACCGTCCCCAAGGTAGGGAATATTGGCGACTGCGAGCAGGCACAGTTCGGCCATCACCCATGTCCCGATGGCGAAATGCGGTCCCTTCAGACGAAGGAGCAGCGGCGCAAACGCAAGCGCCGAGGCGGCGGACGAAGCCATGGCAACGAGGATCGCAGCGGGCAATGGCAGACCGAAAAACACGAGTGAGGCGAAGAACGCATATCCGCCGATACCGACATAGGCCTGTTGCCCGACAGATATCAGCCCCCCGTAGCCGGCGAGCAGGTTCCATATTGCGGCAAGCGACAGGTAAACGAGAAAATCGGTGGCGAAACGCAAGCCCGCCAAATCCACCATCCAGGGCGCGAGGGCGAGCACGATGCACAAGCAAACGATTCCCAACGTCGTGCGCACCGTGACCTGCAGTTCGGAACTGCCGGCGGGATGGGCGTCGATCTGCGAGCGCCTTGCTTGCAGCGCTCCTCTTGTCTCGTTCATTGGTGCGCTACCTTCGGAAAGAGGCCGTTCGGCCTGAGCAACAAGACGATGTCAGTCCAAGATCAGGCCCGCTGGCACTTTTCGGTCAGGCTGACGAGTTCGTGCTCGGCACCGTCAAGTCCGCCCTCGACAAAGGCCTGCAGATTGGCGGCAAGGTCTTTCCGGTGGAAATTGTTTCCAAAGACACGCAATCCAACTCCAATCGCGCCGCGGAGGTCACGAGTGAACTGATCCTGAGCGATAAGGTCGACCTCGTGCTGGTGTCGTCTGCGCCGGAAACGGTCAACCCTGTCTCCGATCAGTGCGAGTTGAACGGCACGCCCTGCATTTCAACCGTCGCCCCGTGGCAGGCCTGGATCTTCAACCGGGGAAGCAACCCCAAAACGGGATTCGAGAGCACGTTCCATTTCCTTCTGGGGCCTGGAAGACATGTCGGTGTTCGCGAACATGTGGGACACGGTAACGACGAACCGGAAAGTCGGAGGGTTGTTTCCGAATGACGAAGATGGTCGCGCCTGGAGCGACGACAAGAACGGAATTCCTGCCTTGCTCAGTCCGCGAAACTACGGCGTCGTGCCCTCTGGCTTTTACCGGAATCTCGGCGACGACTTTTCTGCCGTGATCGCGAAGTTCAAGGCCGGTGGGTGTGAAATCGTATCCGGTGCGCCACTGCCTCCCGATTTCACCACCTTCTGGACGCAAGCGCGCCAACAGGGTTTCCGCCCGAAGGCCGCCTCCATCGCAAAGGCGATCCTGTTCCCGGCCGCTGTCGAAGTCCTCGGCGATGCGGCTCTGAAGACCTCACCCGACCGGAAGGCTGCGGCCTATTTCAATTCGGCCCCGGCCGGCCGTCGCGGCAGCGGCCTCGGTCATATCGAACTGAAGCAGATCCTGCCGACGCGGCTCGCGCACTGCCTGATCTTCACCAGCGATGTGCACGGCGCCATCGGCTATTACGAGAAAGTGCTCGGGCTGCGGCTTTCCGATCACTCCGGCGGCAATGTCGCCTTCATGCATGGTGTCCACGGTTCCGACCATCACCTGTTGGCGCTGGCCCGCTCCAGCGGCCCCGGTCTGCATCACTGCTCATGGGACGTTGGCAGCATCGACGACATCGGTCGCGGCGCGCTCTATATGGCCGACAAGGGCTACAAGCGCGGCTGGGGTGTCGGCCGTCATACGATAGGCTCCAATTATTTCCACTACGTCCAGGATCCGTGGGGCGGCTTCTCCGAATATTCCTGCGATATCGATTACATCCCCAAGGGCTTTCTTTGGAATGCGCGCGACTTCGCCGACGAGGACGGGCTCGCCTTCTGGGGGCCGCAGCCACCGGCGGATTTCGTCCATAACTACGAGATGGATCCGGACGCCAGACTGCCCGCCTGAACGGGCAAGCAGACATGTTCGACTTGAGACGTCAGAAAACCCGTAGGAGGAGCCGTTATGGGCATAGTTCACACGACAATGACCGACGAGCAGCGAAAGTCGGTCGCCCTTGAGTACCTCAGGTCTCTCGATCGCGGCTCGACTTCGGACGAACGACCATTCCTGGAACTGTTTGCCCAGGACGCCGTCGTCTATTTCCCGAAATGGGGCGTAGCCCACGGCCGCAGCGAGATCGGCAAACTGTTCGGCGATGTCGGCGCGACCTTCAAGTCGATCCGTCATCACAGCCAGGACTTCAATTACATCTTCTCCGGGTCCGACACGATCGTCGTCGAGGGCAGAAGCAGCGGCGAACACCGCGACGGCCCCTGGGAGGCAGACCATCCGGCCTGGGGCGCCGGCCGTTGGTGCGACGTGTTCGAAATCCGCGATTTTCTGATCCAGCGCGTGTCGATCTATCTCGACCCAGACTATGCGGGGAAGGATACGGCTCGCTACCCTTGGATCCGTGCGTAAGTGCATCTCTCCTATTGGTTCGCCGCGTTGGCGGGTCGGCTGCTCGGCGCGCTTCACGAAATTGTTGAAACGGGAAGAACAAGGAACTGCGCGACGTGATGCTTCTGGCAGAAATCCAGGTATGCCCGGACGATGCTGGAAGGATTCCGATGCGAAGGATAAAGCAGGTTGACCTGCTGTTCTGGCATCGGGTAGTCGGCAAGCACGGCGCGTAGCTGGCCGCTCCGTATAGGTTCCGCAGCCAGGAACGGGGGCAGTTCTGTTACGACCTCGCCGGCCAGCGCCCGGCCGCGAAGCTGCAGATAATCGTTTGTGGTCAGCACCGCCTTCGGCTCGACGATGTGCTCGCCGAGGCGCCAGATGCCCTGGCTGTTGGCGTCCCGGCACCAAGTAGCGCAGGGAAAGCGGTGCAGCGTTTCCGGAGCGACGGGCGTCCCCAAGCGTTCCAGCAATGCGGGGCTGGCAACCAGCCCGTGGCGATAAGAGAGCAGTCGCCGCGCCACCATCGACTCATGCAGGACTTCTCCAACGCGCAACGCCACGTCGATACCATCCTGGACGAGGTCGACGCGGCGGTCGGTGGTGTACACGCTGAGCTGAATGTCGGGATGTTGTCGCTGGAATACGCCGAGCAGTTCCCACCAAGGTTCGAAGGCCGTCGGAAAGGAGAGCCGAAGTCGTCCCCTTAGACGCGCCTGGTCGCTCCTGACCGCCTGTTCGGCCTCGACGAATGCCTCGATGCCTCTGGTCGCGTGCTCATACAGGCGGGTTCCGGCGTCTGTCAGCCGGGTGCCTCGAACGGAGCGCTCCAGCAGTTGCACCTTCAGTTCCCGCTCGAGGTCGCGGATCCGGCGGCTGAGCGTCGGCAGCGGAACGCCCGTCCGTTGCGCGGTGGCCGACAGGCTGCCGGCCTGCACGACACTCACGAACATCTGCACGGCATTTAGGTCCACGGCTCGGTTCCTATCAAATATGAGAGGGAGATTACCAGATACTTGCATAGCACACCATCCATGAGCGGACTAATTTGCCGATATCCGCAAACGGGATGTGTTCTCGGGCGAGCGGCAACAGGAGAGAATGATGTCTATAATCCTTCGCAAGAACCTGGCAGCGCTGGCACTTGCCGCGCTTCCTCTGATCGTGCTGGCGGCGCCAGCCAAGTCAGACGAACCGGTCGAAGCTGCCATAATGCAACAGCTTCAAAGCTACGAGCAGGCGCTTAACAACTCCGACGCCAAAGCTGTCGTGAAGCTTTACACGGACGATAGTGTGTTGATGCCACAAGAGACCCCAACCGTCGTGGGCATCAAGGCAGTCGAGCAATTCTACGTTGCGACGTTCCAGGCGATCGACATCAACCTCCATTTCCAGATCGCCGAGATCCAGGTCGTTTCTGATGAATGGGCGTTTTTGCGAACGACATCCGCTGGCACCATGAAAATTCACGCCACCGGCAACGAAGTTCCGTCGCACAATCAGGAACTGTTTGTGTTGCACAAGGAGGTCGGGGCGTGGAAGCTCGCTCGCTACAGCTTCTCTTCCACCCTTCCGCCAGCGCAACGCTGATCGTCGGGAGACTTTCGGTGGCTTCGCGAGCGGGTCCGAACAGTCTGTTTGATGAAAGCAGGCTCCTGATCATCGTCGGCGATCAGACACGGATCATCGCCGACGCCCGCGTGGAGAACCGGGCCGCTCGTTCAATCCGGCAGCTCACCGCCAAACGAAACACTACTTCGCGAGGAACGACGATGCGTGCAGCCTGGTATGAAAAGCACGGCTCCGCCCGAGATGTGCTTGTGGTCGGCGAGATGATTGACCCCGAGCCAACCGATGGTGAAGTTCGTATTCGCTTGGCCGTATCGGGGATCAATCCCGGCGATATGAAGAAACGGTCCGGCTGGCAGGGCGCGCCGATGCGCTATGCCCGGGTGATTCCGCACAGCGACGGCGCCGGCGTCATCGACGCCGTCGGCGCGGGCGTGTCACCAGACCGCATCGGACAGCATGTCTGGTGCTATGGCGCCCAATCCTATCGGCCGTTCGGGACGGCGGCCGAGTTGGTTGTGGTGCCTGCGGAGTTCGCAGTGCCCTTGCCATTCTCGGCGCGCAACGCGAGCGAAGTGGACCTGGCAGAGCAGGCCGCATGTCTGGGGATCGCCGGTATCACCGCGCATAGGGCGATCTTCGCCGACGGCTCCGTCGCGGGACTTAGCGTGCTCGTTCACGGCGCGGCCGGCGGCGTTGGCTCGATCGCTGTGCAACTGGCCCGCCGAGATGGGGCCCAAGTCATCGCGATTGTCCGTGACCAGGCGCAGGTGAACGCGGTCGGCGAAATCGGCGCGCATCATGCGTTCCTCGCCGATGACCCAGACCTTGTCGCCCACATCCGCCAGGCAGCACCCGATGGCGTGCATCGAATAGCGGAGGTCGACCTTGCGTCGCATATTGAGGTCGACGCCGCGGTCATCGCTGTCGGCGGGGTGATCAGCGCCTACTATTCGTCACAGGATCGCTCGGCAATCCCGTACTGGCAGCTCGGCTTCGCCAATGTTACGCTTCGATTGCTCGGCAGCGACGACTTCAACCCGTCGGTCAAAGCGCAGGCCACCCGCGAACTCACCGAGGCGCTGGTAGACGGATCGCTGCGTGTGAACATCGCGGCCCGATTTCCTCTCGCAGAAATCGCGCATGCACACGAACTCCTTGAACAAGGCGCGGGCGGTCGTGTGCTTATCCAGCTTGCCGAGCGAAATTTCGCAACGTGCGAGCTCTAACAGAATTCCCTATCGCGACAGCGCCTAATCGCAGGACATGCGCCGCCCCCACCGCAGAGTTGCTCGCGGTTCGCGGACCCGCTCCCATCAACAACGGCTCCGGATCGCCGCTCACGTAGCGATAACCGAGCCACGGACTAAGCCAGGATACAATCGGACACCGTAGTTCGGCTGGCGAGCGCCGCCTGCCAGCGGCGGCTCACGAGACCTGTCGGCGGCCCCATCGCAAGAATGAAAATGGAAGAGAAGCAGAACTTTCGTGTGCGATTTTTGCGCACAACATCTGGTAACTGTCTGATTTTATTGAGATATCTGTCCCAACCATCAAATAGACGCGGTTAAGCTGTGTTAGACTGGACCGGCTTGCCCGAGCCTCGGTCAAGGCCTGCGTTCTTGTTGGGCGGACCCTCCGATTTCTATCCGGCCATATCCTCAAATACTACTCACCATGGTTGACGCCTTCCATCTTCGGGCAACTGATCCCATCATTTCCGTATGGCCGCGTGATTGAGAATTCGGGAGCGTTGTCATGCATGATTGGATCGCTTGGATCGCATCGCCAAGCGGATCTGCCCCAAGAGGGCTACACTCGGAGGCACGCACGGTGGCGATAGCTGGCGATATGGATGGAGAACTCAATGGATGAGAGGAAATGCCTAACTGCCGAGGAAGTCTCTGACCGTTATCGCGGGGGCGTCTCGGTTGGAACACTGCGAAAGACGCGCTCAGCTCAATCGCAGCTGAGATGGAAATTGGCAGGTCGGACCTCATTCTGATCGTGCTGCGTGAGTGGTTAGAAACCAACGCGTATCTGCCAGTGCGGGTGATGGATGAAGATGGTGAAACGGACGGAAGCGCTTAGCGGCTACAATCATTCGTCTTCCAAATCACCGACCGCCCGTTGCAAGGATTAGATGCCGAGCGGCTAAGTTGGGGCGCGTGGGGGAGCTTAGCTAAATTGCCTACATGCTCGCTGTTGCGAAGCCTGCCGAAGCTTTGCGAAGGGTCGCAACCAGCGAACGTCGCCGCCGGTCAACGGCCGGGCAGACGCAAATCCGAGCCCGCGTGGCCTCGTCCGGTCGGCTTCCCTTTCCTGATGCGGCAGCATTTCGGACCACCGCGGACGGGGACATCGGCCCTGCATCCCGTCCCGCGGCCGAGCGCAAGATCACATTCATAAAGCCAGCGGTTTGTGACATCATCCTCGAGTACAATATTAACAATATGAATGCCGCAAACCACGAACATCTTGACTTGAGTCATCAGCTTCACGAAGGCGCCTGGCTCAGTCGCGTACTTTTTGGAGTTGTATGCCAGGTGCGCTTCATCCAGCTCAGGTCCTGAGGACCCTTGCTCCGGCATCGAGCACTGAGAAGCAAACAGCGCGACGGGGTTGAGCCGCGCATTGTGCTTTTGCGCACCGAAGGGCGCTCGACGCGGCGCGTGTGCAAGCCCGAAGGTAGTCAGCCCAACGTCAGTCCGGCCTGGCGCGCCGCATCGCGCAGGAATGGCAGCCCGACCTCGATGACGTCGCGCGGATCTTCCGCCACCGGACGCCATACCGCCAGTCCGCCGGCAATGTCGGCATCGACATGGTTCATGCTTTCGAGCGTGATCGCGCCCCGGTAGCCGACATCGGCGATCGCCTTCATGCACGCCCGCCAGTTGAGCATGCCGCGCCCCGGCACACCGCGATTGGCCTCCGAGACATGGACGTAGCCGAGGAAGGGTGCCGCCGCGGCGAAGCCGGCGGCAAAGCTCTCCTCCTCGATATGCATGTGGTAGGTGTCGAGGTGGATGAAGACGTTGCCGGCGCCGACGCGCTCGATAATCTTTGCCGCATCGATGCCGCGGTTGATCAGATGTGTCTCGTAGCGGTTACAAGGCTCGATGCCGAGCTTCAGCCCATGCGCCTTGGCAGCCTTCGCCGCGCGCCCGAGGAATCGGCACATGCCGTCGATTTCTGCCGTGGTCGGCGCACGGCCCGAGGTCTTGCCGATCGTGCCATAGGTGACGCCGCCGAGCGCCGCGCTGCCGACCGCTTCGCAAACCCGGAAGGCCGGCTCGAGGAAAGCCAGCGCCTCGTCCGGCCGCTCGACCACGTCGAGCGCGCGCGGCAGGCCGAGCGATGGGATGAGCTCGATACCCTGGCGTTCGGCGAAGGCGCATGTCTGCTTGGTGTCGATCTCCTCGGGTCGCAGCAGCGGGATCTCGAGCAGGCCGATGCCGAGTTCCTTCAGCCGCTCCATCTGCGGCTCGATCAGGTCAAGGTCCCAGACCGGAGCAATGGCGAAAGTGTGCAATCCAAAAACATTCATCGGTCAGCCTCGTTGTTCGTGCGCCGCGGCGGCACTGGTATCGCCGCCGCCGACGATGCGGCTGACGACTTCATTCATGTTGGTCCTGGCTGTGACGAGATCGGCATCGGCCCGCCCGTGGCGCAGCACCACGATGCGGTCGGTGACCGAAAGCACGTCGTTCAGCCGGTGCGAGATCAGGATGACGGCGATGCCTTCGGACTTCAGCCGACGGATGAGATCGAGCACGCTCTGCACCTCGCGCACGGCGAGCGCCGCAGTCGGCTCGTCCATGATCACCAGCTTCGGATTGAAGGTCAACGCCCGGGCGATCGCCACCGTCTGTTGCTGGCCGCCCGAGAACGAGCCGACCGAGCGGTTGATCGACGGCAAATGCGCCCCTAACCGCTCAATCATCTTTGCCGCCTGGCGGTCCATCTCTGCCTTGTCGACGAAGCCGGGAAACAGCCCGAACAGTTTTCTGGTCGGCTCGCGGCCCAGAAAGATGTTGGCCGCCACGTCCTGCTGCTTGGCCAGCGACAGATCCTGGTAGATCATCTCGATGCCGAGCTCGCGCCGCTGGCCGGGATCGAGTGGCAGGATGTCCTTGCCGTCGAGTTCGATCGATCCGGTATCGGCGCGGTAGATGCCTGTGATGGTCTTCATCAGCGTCGATTTGCCGGCCCCATTGTCGCCGACAAGGCCGACCACCTCGCCCGCCTCGACCGAGAGGTCGACGCCGTGCAGCACATCGACGGCGCCAAAACTCTTGCGGATGCCATGGAGGGTGAGAAGGGTCATACGCGTGACTCCTTCCGCACCTGATACTGGTCGATGAACACCGCAAGGATCAGCACGGCGCCGATCGCCATTTGCTGGTAATAGGATTGCACGGCAAGCAGGGTCAGCCCGTTCTGCAGCACGCCCATGATCAGCGCACCGATCATCGTGCCGAGGATCGAGGCGCGGCCGCCGAACAGATTGGTGCCGCCGATGATCGCCGCGGTGATCGCCGTCAACTCATAGTTGATGCCGGCGGTCGGGTCGCCGGCGTTGACCCGGGCCGTGAACAGCAGGCCGGCGAGGCCGGCAAGCGCCCCGGACAGCGTGTAGATGATGCGGCGATGGTGTTCGATACGGATACCGGCGGCGCGCGCAGCGCCTTCGCTATCGCCGAGCGCCAGCGTGTGGTGGCCGAAGCGCGTGTATGCAAGCACGCAATGCGCGATTATAGCTGTGAGCACCAGCAGGATGACCGGCATTGGAATGCCAAACGGCCGGCCCTGACCGATATAGACGATCGCCGCAGGCAGCCCGTAGATCGCCCTGCCCTGCGAGATCACCAGCGCCAGACCGCGCGCCAGGCCAAGCATGCCGAGCGTGACGATGAAGGCTGGTACGAAGGCGCGAGTGACCAATTGCCCGTTGATATAACCCGCCAGCCCGCCGGCCATGATGCAAGCGGCGACCGCGAACACCGAAGGCCAGCCGAGGTTGACGGCAACGAATGCGCCCGCAACACCAGCAAGTCCCATCACCGAGCCGAGCGACAGATCAAGCCCGCCCGAGCCGATGACGAAGGTGGCGGCGATCGCCAGCACGCCGATCGTTGACGTCGCCAGCAGGATGTTGAGAAAATTGCTGAGCGACAGGAAGTACGGCGACAGCACCGCCATCGCCGCGCTCAGCGCCAGCAGCACCACCAGCGACTCCAGCCTTATATGGAGCCGTTCGACGGACGCACGCTGCACCCGAGCCCAGAACCCAGGCTGTGCCATTTCAGAAGCCATTTGCCTCACCTTTGAAAGGGGTGGCTGGCGCAGGCTAACCCCGCGCCAGCCCAGTCCGGGAGGACTATTTCACGTATTCGAGCATCGGCTCCTTGCCGGCATCGAGCACATCCTTGGTCAGCACCAGGGTCGGCACGGCGATGCTGTCCTCGACCTTGTCGCCCGCCAGCGCCTTCTTGACGTTTTCGACCGCCTGCTTGCCGACGAGGTAAGGCAGCTGTGCCACCGAGGCGTTGAGCCGCCCGTCCTTGATCGACTTCACCGCATCCGAATTGCCGTCGACGCCGATGATGGTCACCTGCGGCCCCTTGCCGGCGGCATAGACGGATTCCACCGCGCCCAGCGCCATGCCGTCATTGGCGCAGAAGATGGCAACGAGGTCGGGATGCGCCGTCAGCGTATCAGTGGCGATCGAGGCCGCCTTGCCGCGGTCCCAGTCGCCCGGCAGCGACGCGACGATTTCCAACCCTGGTGCCAGCTCCTTGAGCTTGTCGGCAAAACCCTTGGCGCGCTTCTCGCCGGTGATGTTGCCCGACAGGCCTTCGATCACCAGCACCGGGCCTTTGGCGTCCTTGCCTAGCTTGGAAACGAGATATTCGGCGCCTTGCGCGCCGGCCGCAACATTGTCGGAGCCGATATGGAAGGTGACTTTGATACCTTCCTTGTCGAGCACCGCCTGATCGAGATTGTTGTCGAGATCGACGATCTTGATGCCGGCATCCTGCGCGGTCTTCAGGCAAGGAAGCAGATTGGTCGAGTTGATGGCGGCGGTGATCATCGCCACCGGCTTGCGTTCGAGCATCGTGTTGCAGAGGTTGAGCTGCGGCTCGGCGGCCTGGTCGCTTTCGGCCGCCTGCTGGAAATATTTCACGCCAGCTTCCTTGGCGCCGTCCTCGACGCCCTTTCCCATCGCACCCCAAAACGGGTTAGCCAGCGTCTTCATCAGCACGCCGTATTCACCATCCTCCGCCTTCGCCGCGCTGATGGCGCAGAGCACCATCGCAACGCACAGAGCCAAGGTAAATCGATTTATCTTGAGAACAAACGGTGTCATTTTTCATCCTCCGGTTGACGTCACGTGCCGCGAGCCAAGGCCAGGTGCAGCGCTACTGGCTGTCGACAATGGGGGTTATTGTCCGTCTCCTCCCCCGGAATGCGGGACGTTACCTGGCGAGCCAACGGATTCCCGCATCATAACCTTGCAAGGCTCGAGCCGCGCGATCGGCGGCCCCTCCTCGCCTTCGATCCTGGCAAACAGCGCCTCCATGGCGTGGCTGGCGATCTGACGCATCGGCTGCACCACGGCGGCGATAGCCGGCCATGTCACCTGCATCCATTCGGCATCGTCGAAGCCGATCAGCGAAATGTCGTTGGGGCAGTGCCAGCCGCGGCGGCGAAATTCAGAAAGCGCCACCAGCGTGCCCTTGAGGAACAGCGAATAGACCGCCGTCGGTCGTTCGCCTTTTGCAAAATAGTCGCGCAATTGCGCCCGCAGCGGTTCGACGTCGGTTTCCGCAAGCACGACGTCGATGCGGACATCCGGCGCCAGCGCCCGCGCGGCGGCGCGAAAGCCCTCGAGGCGGGCGCGCACGGTCGCCGCCTGTTCGCCAAGACCGACGACCAGAATGTGGCGGTGGCCCTTGCCGATCAGTTGGCCCGCGACCTCAGCGCTAGCGGAAGCACTGTCGGCCGACACGGTATCGAAGGCGTCATCGGACAGCACGCGGTCGATCAGCACGCCGGTCATGCCGTTGGCCTTCATGAATGCGGCAGCCGGGCCGTGCTCGTTGCGCACTGGCGCCAGCACCACGCCGGCCACCCGCCAGTCATGCATGCGGGCCAGGATCTCCGTTTCGCGCGCCTCGGATTCGCGGCTCGATGCCGCCACCAGCGTATAGCCGCGCTGCTCGGCGTGGCTCTCGAGCTGAGTGATCATCTGGCCGAAGAACTCGCTTTCGAACTCGGGCATGATAGCGCCGATGATGCGGCGCTTGGCCCGGCGCATGTCGGAGGCAAGCGGATCGACGCGGTAGCCCAGCAGCTCGATGGCGTCGATGACGCGCTGCGCATTCTCTAGCTTCACCGTGGTGACGCCGGCCATCACCTTGGAGACGGTGGCAGCGGACACGCCGGCATGGCTGGCTACGTCGTGGATCGACGGACGCCGCTGCTGGGCTTGTCGATGCGCCATTGTTCTCCTCCTGGGGCGGATAGACGCATTCTCGTCCGCTATCAAAATTAGTAAATCGATTTTTCACGATTGTAAATCGTTTAATCTTGAGTAAACATTCCCTTCAGGAAAGCGCGGACGCGGATCGCGCCGGGAGGAACCATCATGTCCGATAGTACCTCGCCGCTGGTCATCAGCGCGCCCGAACCGCGCACGCTCGACCTGATTTTCACCCTCGATGCGCTGAAGAGGTTCCGGGCCAAGTACCGCATCGTGGAGACAACCGCTGATGAAGTCGCGGAACTGCCGGCGGATATGCTGGCCGGGGCCCGCTACATCATCGGCCAGCCGCCGATCTCGGCACGGACGCTGGAACAGATGAAGGCGCTGCGCTGCGTCTTCAATGTCGAGACCAATCTCGTCAACAACATGCCCTATGAGACGCTGTTTGCGCGCGGCATCCATGTCGTCACCACCGGCCTCGTCTTCGCCGAGCCGGTGGCCGAGCTGGGCCTTGCCATGGCACTCAATCTTGCCCGCGACATCGTCGACGCCGACCTCGCCTTCCGCCAGGGCAAGGAGTTGTGGGGCGGCGATGGCAACCAGACGGCGCGGCTGCTTTCGGGCGCCGATGTCGGCATCATCGGCTTCGGCGATCTCGGCCGCGCCCTGAACCGGCTGCTGACCGGTTTTCGCACCCGCACGAAAGTGTTCGATCCCTGGCTGCCGCCATCGATCCTGATCGACAATGGCGTCGACCCGGCTTCGCTCGAGGAGGTGCTGACATCAAGTGATTTCGTCTTCGTCGTCGCCTCGGTGACCTCTGAGAACCAGGGCTTTCTCGGCGCGGACGCGTTCGCGAGGATGCGCAGGGGCGCCGCCTTCATCCTGCTCAGCCGCGCTGGCGTGGTCGACTTCCCCGCCCTGATGGCGGCGGTGAAAAGCGGCCACATCGTCGCCGCAAGCGACGTCTTCCCCGAGGAGCCGCTGGCGCGGGAACATCCCGTGCGTGCCCTGCCCGGCTTTCTTCGCTCGGCCCACCGCGCCGGCGCGCTCGACATCGCCTTCAAGCGCATGGGCGACATGGTGCTGGAGGACATGGACCTGATCGACCGCGGCCTGCCGCCGCTGCGCTCCAAGCGCGCCGAGCGCGAGACCGTGTCGAGAATGCGTTCCAAGCCTGTGACCACAAATTGAACTTAAGGCTGCCCTAGGAGATTGAGAGCTTGATCAGGTCGTGAAGGATGCCAGAGGCTCGGTCTTGCATCGGGCCAGGCGGCGGTCCTACCCGGTACGTCGCGGTGCTTTGAAGGCCTGCAGTGCTTTCGATGACGAATTGGGTGACAACGGCGGCAAGCGCGCCGACGCCAAAAAAGAGCAGCACCAGGAGCGGTCGCCGTGACCGCGCCCGCCAACCCTTGAGCCCTCACGATTAGGGTAGGTTACCGGCTATTCTGGAAAACGCCCCGCTACGCTCGGCTCAAATCGACCCAGCTAGCAGATCTGAAGGCCCTGAACTAAGCCTTGAGCAGCTTGTCGCGTAGAAGAGAATGGAGGAGGAAAAGTGGAACATGCGTGTGCCGAGAAGATGCTTAAGGTCTTCGCTGCGGTTCAGCATGGCCATTTTTGGCGGTTTCAGTAAGCTCCATAGCCAGGTTGAATCTTGTTGGTATCAATAGGCGTTTCCGCCCAGTCGTTGTTTCAGCGGTTAAATCCGGTGCACTCCGTTGCGTCGTTGATCATCAGCCAATAGAGAGGGAATAAATCAGACAAAAGGACCAATCAATGACCAACCAAGCCGATACCCGCGCTGCCGAACTTGCTGAGTTAACCGCCGGCATTGTCTCAGCATATGTCAGCAACAATTCGTTGCCGGTGTCTGGCTTGCCGGATGTGATAGCATCGGTTCACACTTCGTTGTCCGGACTTGGCACGCCGATCGCGCCTGCCGCTGAACCGCAAACTCCCGCGGTCAACCCGAAGAGGTCGGTGACGCCGGACTTCATTATCTGCCTCGAAGACGGCAAGAAGTTCAAATCCCTGAAGCGGCATCTTAGATCTAGACGTCCGCGCCTTAATGCGGCAAGACCGGTCGCATCTATGTTTGAGGGCATCGCGTTGAAACACCAAGAGCGCTAAGGGAGAACAAGCGGTGATTTTCGTGTGCGATCGCTATGATCGCTGCCCGGGTCGCCCGCAGTCAACTGTGCCGGCCATGGGAACGAGTTATGAGCGCCAAATCCGGCTATTTAGTTGCGCGCGAGGAACATGAAAGCCGCGATCAGCCTTCGGCAGTTCCGGCCTGTCTGGAGCGCCTATCAAATTGCTCTAGTCGACTGGAATCGCGTCAAATCACCAGTACATACATCGGCTATGTGAGGTCCGCCTCAAGCTTTTCATCCCCAAAAGAATTGCCTCCCAGGTGCGGCTCGATAACCGAAGCTTGGCGATCCTATTCCACATCCGAGATACCTCCTCAGAACATGATCGATAATAGTGTTGCAGGCGCGCCACCGCAATTGCTTACCGCGATCACCTCCGAGAGCGCTCCGAGGATTGTTCATCCCGACGACGTACGTGGCGAGGATCGACCCGCCTGCGCCAATTCGGACGAGCGTGTATCCGGCGCAATCCTGAACCGATCGTGAGCTGAAGCTGCTGGAGGGAGCCCTTCCAACTCGTCACTGACCCCAGACCGATCCTGGCAGCGCGTTGAGCGGGATTTTCAGATAACGCAGGCCATTTTCCTCGACCTGAGGCAGCTCTCCTCCGCGAATATTGACCTGGAGGGCATGCAACATGAGCCTTGGCATCGGCAATGCCCTGTCTCGCGCCTCTCGAAGCCTGATGAACGCACTCCGAGATTGACCGACAACGTGCTTGTTTTTCTCTTTCTGCTCCGCCACCGAACTCTCCCACAGAGCCTGGCGCCCTCCCGGCCTGTAGTCGTGACCGGTAAAGAGACGGGTCTCGCCGGGTAAGCTCAAAATGTCCTGGATGGACTGCCACAGATCAGCTGCGCTGCCGCCTGGAAAATCGGCGCGGGCGGAGCCGCTATCGGGCATGAAAAGCGTGTCGTGAATGAACGCCGCGTCGCCGATGACATACGTGATCGACGCCAATGTGTGCCCTGGCGAGTGCATGACGCGGGCTTCCAGCTCGCCAATCTTGAAGATCTCGCCGTCGCCAAACAGCCGATCCCATTGTGAGCCGTCGCATGCGAGATCCGGCCAATTATAGATCTCCTGCCAGATCTGCTGCACTTTCTTCACGCGCTCGCCGATCGCTATCGGCACGCCGGTTTTTGCCTTGAGATAACCCGCGGCCGAAAAGTGATCGGCATGCGGATGGGTATCCAGAATCCATTCGAGCTTCAGATTGTGGCTGTTGACGTAGTCGAGGATCACGTCCGCATTTGTCGTTGCTGTCGAGCCGGACTTTTCGTCGAAATCGAGTACGGGGTCGATGATGGCGCATCTTCGCGAACTCGGGCATGCAACGACATATTGGATGCTGCCCGTCCGTGCATCATAGAACCCGGCGCCTTCAGGCTGCTGCATGGGCATTGCCCTCGACTGCGGCTCGCGGGAAGAAGATCGCCCGGCCAGGATCGAGGTCGTAGTCATGCTCGAAGTCCGTTGCCTCGGACGCAATCTGCGCCACGGCATCGAGTATGAACTGCACCTTCTCGTCCGGCAGCAGAACGCTGAAATTCAGCCGGGTGAATCCCGGCTTTTTCATTTCCTCGCCAGAGAGAATGGCTTGCCTTATTTCCTCGGACTGTTCGTCGTCGATCGATAGCAGTCTGTGCACATACGGGCCGGCACAGGCGCAGCCACCGCGCGCCTGGATCCCGAACCGGTCGCTTAGCATGCGCGTGATCAGCTGCTGGTGGAGGTAGCCACCCTTTCCGTTTTCGACCCTAAAGGAAAAGATCGGAAGCCGCTCAGGATCCGACAGGCCGAGGAGTTCCAGCCGCGGCACGTCTTTCCATGCGCGAAAGGCACGGCGCGCTAACTCGCGATTGCGCGCTACCATCACATCAAGTCCGATCGCATCTTTGACGATGAAGGCCAGCGCGGCTCGTATGTCGCCGATCACGTTCGGCGTACCAGCTTCCTCGCGGGATTCCAGGCTGTCGCTGTAATCGTGTGTCTTCGGGGAGACAAACTTCACCGTCCCGCCACCTGGCCACGACGGCGTTTTCGTCGAAGGTCCGTCGCGTCGAACGATCAAGATGCCGGAGGCGCCGGGACCCCCGAGGAACTTGTGAGGCGAAACAACTATCGCGTCGATCTGGGCATCAGGGGCGGGCGACATGGAAATCGGCAGGTAAGGACCTGCGCCCGCATAGTCCCAGATCATCTTTGCGCCGGCGGCCTTCACGATCACGGTGATGGCCGCGACATCGCTGGTGATGCCCGTGACGTTTGAGGCCGCGGACATGGTGCATATCGTCAGATCTGACGACCCCCCGCCAACCGCGTCCTTGAGCTGAGACAGGTCCGGCCCGCCAGACGGATCCTCGGCGATTTCCACGATTTCTGCTCCGCTCTCACGCCAGGGCAGAATGTTGGAGTGATGCTCATAGGGACCGATAATGATCCGAGCGCGCTTGCCCGCTGCCACGGCTTCAGCGACGCCGAATAGCTTGACGAGGCGGTTGATCCCCGACGTAGCGCCGGAGCCGGTGAAGATCACAGCATGCCGTTCGGTGGCCCCGCAGAATTGACCGACCAGGGCGCGCGCTTTCCGACGCATGCGGGTCATGAAGCCTCCGCAATACGAGGCTTCCGTGTGGCTGTTGGCGTAGTACGGCAGGACCTCCTCAAGCACAAAGCGCTCGATCTGACGGAGTGCGCGGCCTGACGCGACATAGTCGGCGTACACCAGGTCCTTTTGCCCGTATGGACCCACGATTTTCGCCGTCGATCCCACAAGCCCATCCCGGAGGTCGGCGGTCACGTCAGCCTTTTTCTTTAGCCCCTGGCGGAACTTTGACAGAGGGGTCTCGGTCTGCCCTGTCGTCGGGCGAGCTGCTTGCACGGTCATTCTCCCCGACTCGGATATTGACTCGGATTGTAGCCTGCTCCACGGTCGAAAAAATTCACCTATTTTCTGCAATTTCTTGCAAAGAGCGTGTCAGATGATCGAAGATCGGGCGAAAATCGATGCATTTGATATGAAGATTTTGACGGCCATGCAGATCGATGCAAGCCTTTCGCAGCGAGATTTGGCGGAGAGGGTCGGCCTGTCTCAGAACGCGTGCTGGCGGCGGATCCAGCGCCTGCAGTCGCTAGGTCTTATCCGGGGGTCGCACAGCAATATCGATCTGCGAGCGCTGGGGCTCGACCTGACGGTTTTCGTAATGGTCCGCACTCGCCACCATTCCAAGGAGTGGAGTGAGGCGTTCCGTGCCCATGTCGAACGGTTGCCGGAGGTGATCGATTTCTATCGGATCGGAGGGGACTGGGACTACCTGATCAAGGTCGTGACACAAGGCATGTCCGGCTACGATGCGTTCTACCAGAAACTGATCACGAACTTCGACCTGGCTACGGTGACAGGCTTCTTCTCCATGGAAGCGATCATCAACAATCGTCCAGTGGATCTGACCAATCTGCGATAATCCGGCACCTGCTGTTGGACACTTCGCCTTCGTCGTCGCCAAGCCGTCGACCGTGGCACCCACCAGGGTGAGGTGTCGATTACATGAGCCACGCAGGGCTGGCTGCGAGTTCGCCCCATGAGCTGTTTGCGGGCCTCAACTGAGCCTTAAGTTCCTCCAGCCCTTAATGAGCGGGTTCTGACCACGCTTCGCTCAGGTCCGTACCCTAAGGGCTTGCTCCAACCTGTCGGCAATCTGGGTGACGATATAGGCAATCACCATGTAGATCACGACGGCAATCACGAAGGCTTCGAGGTAGTAGTAGTTCAGCGCGGCGGTCAGCTGGGACTGGGCGAAGATATCGACAACCTCGATGGCGAATCCGAGAGAAAGAGCCTTCATGATGACCATCATCGAGGTTGTCAGGTCGGGAATTGCCGTGAGAGCCACCTGGGGAAACAGAATCCGTCGGAACAATTGGCCGTTCGTATAGGCAAGGGAATGGGCGGCGTCTGACTGACCGGTGTCAAAGGCGTTCAGGGCTCCTTTGATAATTTCCGATTGGAACGCAGCGATACAGCCTGTCACCGCAATAATAAGGATAACCGAGTTGGGTGTTTCGTGGGCGTTGAAGTTGATCCCGAGCAACGAGAGCAGGAACTGGAATGCCGGGGGCAGACCGAAATAGGCGAGGAAAATCACGATGACCATCGGAACGCCCTTGAAGACGATCTTGTAAGCCATGATGAGCTCTCGCAGCACCGGGACTCGTCTATATTCGACGAGTGCAAAAATGCTGCCGACTAGCGTCGACAAGACGAAGATTGTCAGCGCCATTCCAAGCGTTACAGGTACGGCGCCCAGAATTTCCTGGGTGTCCTGGAGCAAAATTTCGGTATCGAACATGGTTTAATACCCTTTAGGTCAGACGCTGGCGATGGCCGCGTTCTTGATCTGAGCTGTTGTCGTGGCCTCAGGCGCCTGCATCGGCGAGCGAAGCTCGAACAAGTGCACGATGAACCAGGCAATCAGGCACATCAGCGCATAGATGACGGCCAGGACGAGGTATGTTTCGAACTGGTACTGGTTATAGTCGCGCTCCATGATCAAGTGCGCGGTCGCCATCACGTCGGCCGCCCCAATGTACATGACCAGCGCAACGTTATGGATCAGGTAGATGATGGAATTTCCATAGCCGGGCAATGCGAAGTGCACCGCTTGCGGGCCCACGATGCGGGTGGTCTTCTGGCGAAAGGTATATCCTAGACTGTCTGCCGCATCATGCTGGCCGCGATCGACGGCCAGGTATGCGGGCCGAAGGACTTCCGACAGATAGCCGCCATGGTAAAAGCTCAGTCCGACCATCGCAGCGATCGTCGGCGAGAAGAAATCTGCGGAGCCGAACAGGGCCACCAAAAGGGGGAGCCCGTAGAATGCGACGAACAACTGGAGGACGACGGGAACGCTGCGGGCATAGGACACGTAGAGGTCGGTGAGGTGGCTGACCACTGGTATCCTGCGAATCCGCAATGTTGTCGCAACGAGCGCCAAGCAAAAGCCGACCAACATGGCGGTAAACGTGATAGCGAGCGTCAGCGGCAATGCCGAGAGCAACTCGGGAATCATAGCGGAAACATCCACTTTGAAACACTCCTTCTTGCAATTCAGCCTTGCCGCTGACGATATCTACTTAGATCACATCATTTCATATACTTGACGATGCCTTCGCCAAACCACTTCTGCGATAGCTTTTCGATCGTGCCGTCGTCTTTCAACTCCTTGAGTACCTTGTTCACGTCATCGACCAGAACCTTGTTTTCATCTGACCTGTGAATAAGCATATAGGTGTTGTTGCTGAAGACTGGTTCGGACGCCACGATGTCGAGCTTCTTTTCATCGATGACGGTCTGCTCACCAAGATTTGAAGGCAGGACCAGCGCGTCGAACTTGCCGTTCTGAACCTCATCCAAACGGTTTGGATACGGGATTCCGGCGCTCGACGCCGTCACGTCAAGCTTGTATTGCGGATTTTCTTTTTGCCAGTTCATGATGAACTTATAGGTGCCGCCGCCAGCCGTGGTCGGAACGATCCTCTTTCCGACCAGATCTTTCATTTCCTTGATGCCGCTGCCCTTTTTGCTGTAGATCTTCATCAGGCTGGCGCCCATGGGGTTTTCCGGAATGAAGAACTGCTTGGCGCGCTCGGGTGACTTGTAGTAACCACCGACCGCGATGTCGTACTTGCCTGTGGCCAGGCCGGTTTCCTGCGCGATGTCGGAGACTCCTTCCATTTCGAACTTGTATTGCGGCAGCTTTGCGTTGATCGCCCTCAGCAGATCGGGTTCATACCCTTGCGGCTCGACGCCGAGCGCGCCCCAAGCCAATGGCTTGGATTCGGCAGAGGTCGCGATCTTGATTGTCCGAACGGTCTGACCATAACTGATCCCTGCTGTCGCAAGGGCAATTGCGATGCCGCCGGCGACGGCCAGGACATAACGACGCGAAAAACTGGATTTGATTGCAGACATTTCTTGGGTTCCCTTCTTGTTGGATTATTGAAAAGCGAGTTCAGACTGCAGGAATTGAGCAAGTCGTGGGCTGGAAGGCGCATCGAAGATCTCAGCCGGACTGCCGTCGGCGGCAACCACGCCACGATCCATGAAGACGATCCGGTTCGAGATGTTCCTTGCGAATTGCATCTCGTGGGTCACAAGCAGCGAAGTGATGCCGGACGACGTGACGTCCTTGATCACCTTAAGAACCTCACCGACCAGTTCTGGATCAAGCGATGATGTCGGTTCGTCGAAGAGCATCACATCCGGCCGAACCGCCAGCGCTCGTGCGATTCCAGTCCGCTGGAGCTGGCCGCCTGACAATTGGGACGGATAGCTGTCCCGCTTGGCGGAGAGGCCAACTCGTTCAAGCTCCCTGAGCGCGATTTCACGGGCTTCGTCCGTGGATTTGCGCTGCACGACGACCAGCGGATCCATGACGTTCTGGAGGACGGTCATGTTCTTGAACACGTTGAATTGCTGAAAGACCATTGCTGTCCGCAGCCGGATCGCCTGGATGGCTGCCTTGTCGGCGCGCTGGTAATCCATCCGAATCTGGTCGAACGCGATGGTTCCAGATGCCGGCTTAACCAGGTAGTTGATGCATTTTAACAGGGTGGTCTTGCCGGTGCCGCTTGGGCCGATGATTGACACAACGTCACCTCGCTTTACCGAGAGATTGACGCCGTTCAGGACCTGCGTGCTTCCGTACGACAGTCTTATATCTTTGAGGTCGAGCATTGCTGGTTGGTGTCCTTCAGAGTGTGGGACGGAGTGCCTTGATCGCATGCGACATCATCACCCGCTCTCCGCATGGCCGAGAACGTGCATCAGCCGGTTTGCCCAGCCGAAGATCGATATGGCGTGGATCAGGTCGATGATCTCATGATCATCCATGCCGACTGATCGAAGCGCGGCGACATCGTCTGCTGTCGCTTCCGACGGTGCTGCCGACAGGCGGCGGGCAAAGCTGTAGATTGCCGCATCGCGTGGGCCGAGCGCTTCAGGTTTGTCGAGATACAGCGCGGTGACCACTTCGTCGCTCTTGGTCAGTTCTGCATGCCTGCGGGCGTGAACAACGGCACAGAATTTGCAGCCATTGACGATCGAGGCACCCAAGGCGCCAAGCTCGCGATCGGGACGGGCAAGCCCGCCTTCGACATACATGATGGCGTTGAACAGGATGGTGCGGGCAAGATAGCTCTCTGGGTCATGCGCTAGGGTGCGCACATATTCCGAAACTTTCTTGGCCGATGGGGTTACCTTCATAGCTTCAAGCTGTTCCGGCGTGGCCTCGGATAGCTCGACCGGCCCGATGTACGGATACCAATTCAATGGCTTCAGACGAACCGAGGAAATCATGTCGACCTCATCAGACGCAATCCGGCCGCCACCCGTGTCTGGAAGTTGACAAAGGCAATCAGTTCGGAGAGCGCGACGATCTGAGGATTGTTCAATCCGGCCTTCTCCAGGAGAGCGATATGGCTCGCTTCCGCCTTTTTCGGCGTCAGGGTGATCAGGTCAACATGACGGACGATGGTCGCCAGCGGTTCATTCAAATCTGTTTCGCCCTGGGCCAAGGCCAGAAGCTGCTCAGTCGGACCAAGCTGAGCCAGTTGCACATCATATTCGGCCACCAGGACCGGATCGGCGTTCAGGGCGGCCATGCGACGGGCAAGAGCAACACGCAGATTCGGCGCCAGCCCCTGATCGTTTGCCGGCTGCAGCACCGAGAGGCGACATTCTTCCGCCCCTCGCACGAATTCGGGCCGAAACCGCCTTGCGGCGAAAAGCGCATCGTCCGGTGAAAGACCGGCAGCCTTGTCCATCGCGTCGATCACAACGCGGCCTCCTTCTGCAGCAAGGGAGTTGAATCGACCCATTCGTCGCCCAGAAGTTCGGGCGTGTCGTAAGCGATCAGATTGGCGAAGTGGGTTTCGACATCCTCGGCAAACAGCGATGCGGCAATGCCGCGGACCAGACGGTCGGCCCCGGCGCTGACGGCCGGGATATCGCCGGAGACCTTGCCATGGGTCAGCATGGCGGCGTCGTTGAAGCAGTGGATATGCGCCAGCATCGGGCAGGAGCCGGGGACGCGTTCGCGAAACTCGAAGGCCGGACCGAGATCCGGCGCGTCCGACATGCCTGCACGAGCCGGCCCCATATCCGGCCTATATCGGCCATCCGACCAGGTGCGGATATGTGGGGCGATCGCCGCAAATTCCGGGCGGCCGCTGAAGTCGTTTGAAAAGCCGGTCGCCGCGATCAGGAAGTCGCAGCGCAACGGTCCCTGCGTGGTTTCCACCAGCAGGGTCCCTGCCTCCTCCTTCACCGCAACTATGCCGCAGTCGAGGAGGAACCGAGCATTGGGGTGGCGAGACACGCGGAGTGTCGATGAACGCGGCGGCGGTGTCTGGGTCGAGGCGGTATAATCGAAGAATTTCCACTTCCAGGCATCGGGCAAGTGATGCATGCCGAGTACAACACCCGGGCTGCCAATCCCGGTCAGCTTGTTGATGCGCGGCATTTCCTTGCGCCGGATCAACATGTCAACAGAGCCGGCGCCCGCCTCGAGTGCCGTTGCGGCATTATCCATGGAAGAGGCGCCAGCACCGATCACCGCCACGCGCTTGCCTTTCAGCGTGTCGAAATCGATGTCGTCGGCGGAATGGGCCCAATAGGCCCGATCAATGCCGCTGAGGAAATCGGGCACGGCAAAACCGCCCAACCCGGACCGACCAGTGGCCAGAACGAGACGACGGGTGAGAACCCGGCCGGTTTCCGCGCCTTCGATATCGATCGCAATCAGATCTCCAACGGGTGCCAGTCCGGTCATGCGCACGCTGTTGCGCACCGGCAGGCCAAGAACCTTGCGGTACCAGACGAGGTAGTCCATCCACTGGCCCTTGGGGATTTTGTCCAGCGACCGCCAGGCCTCAACGCCCCATTGCGCCGTGAACCAGGCGCGGAACGTCAATTGCGGCAGGCCGAGCGACGGACCGTGCAGGGTTTTTGGCGACCGAAGCGTTTGCATGCGGGCAAACGTCACCCATGGTCCTTCGAGCCCGGCCGGAGCCGCATCATAGGCCACGACATTGGTTATCCCGGTCAGCACCAGCTTTGCCGTGGCAGCAAGTCCGCACATGCCGGCGCCGATCACCACGACGTCACGGACCGGCACGCCATCGTGCGAACGCGCGGGAACCCATGGCTTGGCGGGCAGTTCGAGAAACTCGAGATCCTGTGCAAGCTGTGCTTCGAGCGCAGCAAGACCTGTCGGCGTTGGCGCGGCGGGGGTATGCTTCATATTCCTGTTCCGTGATTTGTGCCGGATGCAGGATCGCTCACCAATTGGCCAGCGAGGGTCGGATCTAGTTTCTTAAAGCCGACGATCGACCGTTCAGCCACCGCTTCGACCGCATCCATCAACGCCTGCGCGACTGGACGAAGGGGGCGTTTCTCGGCAGCCACAACGCCCCAATAAAAGAGAACGGTTGCGTCGATCGGCCGGATGACGACATCGGGCAGGGCGACGCCATAAGCGGTGAGGGGATCGATGACGGCCGCCGCGCCAGTCTGACGCACGATCTGTAACGCGCCATATGCAGTATTCGTCCGGATCACTGGCCCTGTGTCGATGCCCCTGGCCGCCAGGGCCTTTGAGACATGCAACTGGAAACGTAGGGGGTTGAGCAACGTTGCGACGTGGCGACCGGCAAAAGCGGAAAGCGGTATGACGTCAAGTTCAGCCAGCGGATCGTCCTCCCGCACGGCAGCAACGTCAGGCGCTGAATAAAGCCGCAGGACATCCAGACCAGGCGTATCGAGCGGCAAGCTTGAAAACCCGATCTCGGCACGTCCGCTCCGCACCTCCTGGGCGACGATCGAGGGGAGAAACTGCCCGAGATGCGTCTCGTGTGGAAGCTCGACACCTTTGAGTTCGGCCATGGCCGTCGGGATCAAGCCAGTTCCGATCGCCGAGGTCGTAACAATCTGCAGAATCCGACCTCGGCCGGCGGCAATCATCTTGGCCCGCGCCGCTAGTTCGGTGAAGGACATCAGCAAGCGCCGCGCCTCCTCCTCGAAGGCCACACCCTCCTCGGACAACTGCACCCGCCGACCGACACGGTGCAGCAATTCGAAGCCGAGCTCTGCCTCGAGATCCTGAATGGTGCGTGTCACTGCAGGTTGGGAACGACCGAGCATGTCAGCCGCCTTGGTAATGCTGCCGCTGGCAGCAACCGCAAGGAAGCTCTGAAGGTCGCGGGTTTCCATGTTCTCTCTACATGCGCAATCCGTATGATTGACATCGTCTCATTCATTTTTGATATATGTCAAGCGGAAACGAATATTCGCTGAGGCATGTTGCAATCGCGGGCTCAGGCCGGAATCCCATCGCCAGAAGCCGACGATGGCAGATGCGGCTCCGATTTGTGGAACCTCCTAGTGAGAAATGGAGGCTGCAATGCCCGCAACAGGAGGGAATTTATGCGCGTAAGCATTCTTGGCGCCGGAGCGATTGCTTACGGCCTTGCCGCCTATTTGGCGGAAGCGGGACATGACCCTATGCTTTGGTCGCCTTCCGGAGAACGCACCAAGGCGCTGGCCGCCGGTGGATTGCTGAAGGCTACCGGAGCTATCAAGGCAACGATTAAGGTGCGCATCGCCAAGGATTGCGAAGACGCCATTGCCGATGCCGACGTCGTCATAATCGCGTTGCCGGCTTACGGGCACAAGATGGTGATGGACGCTGCCACTCCTTATCTAAGGGACGGAACGCCGGTTATCATCAGCTCGCACAGTTCCTTTGGGGCACTGTATCTCTCCAAGCGGCTTGCGGACCGGAAGGTTAGCCTGCCGATCGTCGTCTGGGGTACCACGCTCGTGACCGGGCAACAGCGCGGGCCAGCCGAAATCGATGTTGCAACCGTTCGCCAGAAACTGGATGTCGCGACGCTGCCTTTCAGTGCTCAGGACCAAGGGTTCGAGCTTTGCACGAGCTTGTTCGGCGATCGTTTCGTCAAGCGCGACGGCATGCTTGCTATCGCGCTCAGCAACCTCAATCCGCAGAACCATCTCGGGATCGCTCTTCTTAATCTCACACGCATGGAGAAGGGAGAACAGTGGAGCCAGGCCGGAAACGTCACCCCGGCTGTCGGCCGCTTTATCGAGGCTCTGGACGCGGAACGATTGGCGATCGCCGCCCGTTTTGGAATTGCCGTGCGCACAGTTGAAGAGCATTTTTCATTGTCGTTTCACGTCCCCATGGGCACCGTTTCGGAAATGAACCAGGAGATGGATCGCCAAGGCCGCGGCGGCTTCGGCCCGTCAACCATCGAAAGTCGCTATATTCTCGAGGACGTTCCGTTCGGGCTGCTGCCGACCGTTTTATTGGGGAAGATCAGCGGAAATTCAGCGATTCTCCATGAATCTGGAATTGCCATATTCTCGGCGGCTTACGGTCGCGATCTCAAGGGCGATAACGATATTCTTCCTGCTCTCGGCATCGAAGGAATGGCAAAAGCGGACCTCGAAAACCTTTGCCGTAAGGGATTTTAACAAGTTTTCACAGTGGACTGGGACATAGGCCAAGTGCCCGAAAAACCACCGGGGCTGGTTGCCGGCGAGCACGACATGCAGGTTCCTCGGCGAGCGCCGGGAGATGTCTCCAGGAACTCAGCACGAGATCGAATGGTCCCGCCCGGCGGTGTGAGTGGGTCTGTAGCAGGGTCCGTCATCGAAACCCAGTGCGGCATGGTTCCAGCAGTTGCCAGATGCCTGAACATTGCATCAACTGCGCAGGCGCTTCGCGCCTCCATCAAGATACCGGCCATGCAGGCGCCGACAGTCCGGAACAACGAGTGTCGTAGCCCGTTCAGGATAAGTGGTTCGTCCACAATCAGCTACGCGAGATAGACATGTTCCGATTTCTAACGTTGGCAGGGACCATCTTGGGTCTGACGATGTCGCCGGCGCAGGCCGCCAGTGATGCGGATCAGGCTGTCGAACAATTTCACCGTACCTGTCTGGCCGAGGGTCCCAATTTCGAGCGCATGATAGAGACCGCGCACGAACGCAGGTGGACACTTATTGCCGAAGCAGGCTTCGCCGAACTCGCGCCAATCGCCAATCCAACCTCAGTGGAGGCATGGCTCGTGGCCGAAGCGGAAGAAGGATTGCCAGCAGGAACCATCATCGGCACCACCAAGGCGACGATGAGCGGCAAACCTGTGCAGACGTGTACGCTGGCATTTCCCGATGTCGATCAAGAAGCATTTCGGAAGAGTTTCTTCACCCGTACGGATGCCGAGAAGATTGCCGAAGATCGCGATACGGAGGAGTTCTCGCGTCTCTACATCCTCGTTGCCGGCGGACGTAAGCAATTTGTCCGGCTGGTGGTCCTGCCTTCAACGCCACCAGGAAACCCGCGCGTCGTTGCCAGTTCGATCATGGCCGACTGACATGTCATTCCTCCCGCCCCCGTGCTCCTCTGGAGGGCGAACACTGCGAAATGTCGCGAGCAGCAGAAGGTCGTAGATAATTTTCAGCCCACCGGCGATGATCAGGGGCCAGCCGAAGCTGGAGACGGCAAGGAGAGCCCCTGCGAGGACTGGACTGGCGGCCGCCGCGAGGCTGCGCGGGACGGCGGTGATGCTCGCCGCGGCAGCCCGCTCTTCGGGCGTGACCACGGCCATGACGTACGATGTGCGAGTCGGCACGTCCATCTGCGACAGCGCGCTTCTAATCAGCAGAAGAGCGATAGCCGGAGCGACGCTCGGCATGAACGGGATGAGCACCAGACAGAGGCTCGACGGAAGGTGCGTAAACACCATCGTGTTTATGAGTCCGATCTGCTGGGAAATTCGCACAGCGACCAAATAGGACGCAGCCGAAAGGACACCCGTCCAGAAAAAGATTGCGCCGGTCGCGGCGAGCGACAGGCCGAACCGTTGAAAGAGCCAAAGGGCCAACAACGACTGGACGACGAAGCCGCCTGCGAAAGCATCGAGGCTGAAGAGTGCGGCGAGCGTTAGAACGATGGAGCGAGACCTGCGCAATGGCTGTGCCGACACTCTGTTTGCGTCAGGCGCGTCACTCGGCAGCCGCCGATAGAGGAGCACCGCCGCCAACCCAAGCGAGGCATAAAATAGAAAAGCTGCCTGGAGGACCTGTTTCATTTCCAGGCCGATGGCGTCGCGGAGAAAGTCGGGCGCTCCGGCGGCCAGCGCCCCGACGGCGCCGGCGAGGGAGCCGATGAGGCTGTAGCGCGCAAAGAGCGCCGTGCGGTCGCGGTCGGTGACGTTCTGAGCAAGCTGCGCATGTTCGAGCGGTAGAAACACGCTGACGTCCCCTGAAGATGGGTTCAGCGTGCCGACGAACGCGATGAGAAGCAGCGGCCAGAAGTCGTGAACGACAGCGAAGACGACCCCCGTTGCTATCATCAGGACAGCCGCTGCGGTCAGCAGCGCTCGACGGGAGAAGCGGTGCGCGACGATCCCAACAGCCAGGGTGAGGACGGCTGAGCCCGCGAGCGTCGCCGTCGACAGGGTTCCGATCTCGAAGGCGTCGAAGCCGAGCGTGGCCAGATAGGCGGGAAGCAGGATGCTGACCAGACCGTCACCGAACGCCCGCAGTCCCCTTGATATCAGCAGGTTCGTAGCAGTCGGGTCAGCACCGGCAGGAAGCAGCCTGAAGCGCCGCTTCGAAATAGCTTTGCGCAAACCGTGCGCGAGCCACTGTAACGTCAACGATGCCTCCTCACCACTGGTAAGCGGCGCTGGCTGCACGGGTTAGATCGCTCCCGTTGCCATCCCGTAGAGCAGCCCGAGGATCGAACAGCCGACGAGCACCGGGAGCATGCCGATCTTGAAGCGAAACACCGCTAGCAGCGCACCCAATGTCAGGACGAGCGACGCGATGTTGACGGAGCTGGGCACGGGCACATCCAACGTCATGCCGAACCCTTTGACCTCGCGCAGTGATCCAAACAGGACGTGAAGCGCGAACCACACCGCCAGGTTCAGGATCACGCCCACCACGGCCGCCGTGATGGTCGCCAGCGCGGCGGACAAGGCCTTGTTGCTGCGCAACGTTTCCACGAACGGCGCACCGACAAATATCCAGAGGAAGCAAGGTGTGAAGGTGACCCAGGTGGTGAGCAGGCCGCCCAACGTTCCAGCGAGCAGCGGATTAAGCGATCCCGCCGCTCGATACGCGCCCATGAAGCCGACGAACTGGGTCACCATGATCAAGGGGCCAGGCGTCGTCTCCGCCATGCCGAGGCCGTCCAGCATCTCGCCTGGCTTCAGCCAGCCATAGGTATCGACAGCCTGCTGCGCCACGTAAGCAAGGACGGCGTAGGCGCCTCCGAAGGTCACGACCGCCATCTTCGAGAAAAAGACCGCGATATCGGCGAAGACATTGCCGGACCCGAACAGCACGAAAAGGCCGAGGACAGGTGCCAGCCATAGCACCAGAAACACACCTCCGATCTTCAACGACCAGCTGACCGGCGGGCGAGCATGGGCAGGAATGCCTTCGCCGAGCGCCGATTCCGCGTCGGCGACCTGCTTGCCGCCGACCTTGCCATGGCCGTTGCCCGCCATGAACGCTGCCAGCCCGGCCCGCCCGCCGACGTACCCGATCACTCCGGCCGTCAGGACAATGAGCGGGAACGGGAGATGGAACAGGAAGAGCCCGATAAAGGCGGCGGCGGCGAGGCCTATCATGACCTTGTTCTTGAGCGCTCGCTTGCCGACCCGGATAACCGCCTCGAGCACGATGGCGAGGACGGCGGCCTTCAGACCGAAGAAAAGCGCCTGCACCGCGCCGACATTGCCTAAAATCGCATAGATCCAGCTCAGCGCCATGATGGCGATGACGCCCGGCAGTACGAACAGCGTGCCGGCCACGAGCCCGCCTCGGGTTTTATGCAGGAGCCACCCGATGTAGACGGCGAGCTGCTGGGCCTCCGGTCCTGGCAGGAGCATGCAGTAGTTCAGCGCATGCAGGAACCGCGTCTCGCCGATCCAGCGCTTCTCCTCAACGAGGATGCGATGCATTACCGCAATCTGGCCGGCCGGGCCACCAAAACTCAACGCAGCGACTCGCGCCCAGACCCGCACTGCTTCGCGGAAGGGGATGCCATGCGAAGGTTCATCCCCCAGCGCATTCGGATGGACGGCATGGACGCTGGTCATTGGTTCCCCTCACCCGCGCTTCTGGCGGAAATACTGGTAGAGATTGTCGAAGACCGGGCCGCCCTGCGCGATCCGCTGCTCGTCGCCCTTATTCGTCATGGCGATGCCCGCGATCAGGCTGGCAATGCCCGTCGTCTCGTCGCGCCCGAACTTGCCGTCCTTGAGGTCGATATCATGGACGATCTCGGCGATGGCCTGCAGCGCCGAGTCGTCAAGCCCGGCCCGGGTGAGCAGCACCTCGAAGCTGCAGCGGTCGCCCTCATGGGTGATCTCACCGTTAAACATATCAAAGCGCAGCTCTCCCGGCTTTGCCGCATAGCTCTTGCCTGGGACGAAGCGGATGACGGCGTCTGGATCAATGAAGCGGCGGATTAGCCAGCTGCAAGCCATCCGGTCGACGTGCACGTCGCGGCGTGTCACCCAGATCCGGCCCTTGAGGTCAGTAATCGGCTCAGTCGCCTTTGACTCCTCGGTCATGGGCTGGTCCTCCACGAGATGCGTTTCGAGCTCGGCGAGCAAACCCTCAACCGCGAGGCGACCCGTGGCGCCGAAGAAGTCGATCGTGTCCACCTCGGCGAGCCGCTTGCGTATTCGGCCGAGCTGCGACCGTGTCTCCGCACGCTTTTCCGGCGTGGCGTTCGCGCCGATCTCGGCGGCGAGATCACGCGCTTCCTTGGCGATCTCCGCATAGTCGGCATCACGCGCCGCATCGAACAGCGCTTGGACCTCGGCATCCGACAATCCGTCGACGAGACGCGCCTCGCACACCATCGCCTCGCCACCACCCGCGACGATCTCCTTCAGGAGCCACTCGAAATCCTCCTGCGTTTCGGCATTGGCCGGCAGTGCATAGACGGTGCTTTTTACCGCGACCGCGCCGATGCCTTGCAGCCGCCGCCAGATCTTCACCCGGAAATAGGCCGGCTTGCTCGGCAGCCGATGGATAAGGAGCAGCCAGCGCTGTTCCGTCGTTTCCCCCTCACTCATAAGTGAACCGTATCACGTGCACAAATAAATGCAACACTTGTATCATTTCACATTCGGGCGTAGCGTTGACCTCCTTATGGCAGTGGGCCTTGTGGGCTTGTTGCCGAATCAAGGGAGACAAGGTCATGAAATGGGTTACCCGCGAACGTCCGGTCATCGACCGTATTGCTTGTCCCTGGCTGATCGCCCGCTTCATCGACAAGGAGCCAGAATTCCTGTTCGTGCCGCCGGATCGGGTGATCCCGGTTGCCCAGGAGACGGGCGCTACACCGTATGACGTGCCCGGTGTCGAGTTCACGCATGTGGGTGACGGCTGCAGTTTCGATACCTTCGTCTCGAAATACGGCCTCGAGCGCGATCCGGCGATCGTGACGATCGCCTCGATCGTGCGCGGCGCCGACACCGATCGGCACGATTTGACGCCACAGTCTGCGGGGCTGCTTGCGATCTCGATGGGGCTCAGGGACGTGACGCCCGACGACCAGGAAGTGCTGAAGCACGGCTTCGTCATCTACGACGCGCTCTATGCCTGGGCTTCGCGCCGCAAGGCGGAGACGCACAGCTGGCCACCTGCCATGAAACCAGCTGTGGCTTGACCGGTGGGCGATTGGGGGCAGATCACAAGGAGAACTCCCATGCAAGCAAAACTCATGAGCGGCGCAATGCTGATTGCGGTCTCGGCGCTGCTCGAACCGGCATCGGCTGCACCCAATTGGCAAATAGTCGCGCAGACACTCGGCAAATCCGGAACGGAAATGCCTGGCGGCGTTTACAGGGTGGGCTTGCCACGAACCGACCTGAAAGTATCCCTCGATGGGATATCCCTGAAGCCAGGATTTGCGCTCGGAGGCTGGATCGCGTTCGAGCCAATGGTGAACCAGGCGATGGTCATGGGCGACATCGTTCTGACGCAGGACGAGGTGAACCCGGTCATGAAGAAGCTACAAGAAGGTGGGATCGAGATCACTGCAGTGCACAACCACCTGCTGCGCGCGGAGCCGATGACGCTCTACATGCACGTGTTCGGCCAGGGTGATCCCGTCACGCTCGCCACTGCGCTTCATGCCGGATTGGCGTTGACAAAGACCCCGATGGAGAATGCCGCGTCCGGTGCCTCGCAATCGGAAGCATCCACCCAGCCGATCGACACGGCGGCCGTCGACAAGGCCATTGGCTACAAAGGTAAGGTCAATGGCGGCGTCTACCAGTTCAGTATCCCGCGCGCCGAACCGGTCAAGGAAAATGGTATGGACGTGCCGGCCGCCCTGGGCTCGGCCTTAGCGATCAACTTCCAGTCGACGGGCGGTGGCAAAGCAGCGATCACGGGTGATTTTGTGCTGACCGCCAAGGAGGTCAATCCGGTTCTCAAGGCAATGCAGGATAACGGCATCGAGATTACCGCGCTGCATAGCCACATGCTCGATGAAGAGCCGCGGCTCTTCTTCATGCATTTCTGGGCGAATGACGACGCGCAGAAGCTGGCAAAAGGCCTGCGCGCGGCCCTCGATAAAGTCGCCGTCAAGAAGAGCTAGATATTGGGCCTCCGCGCGATCGCACGCCGGGAGGGAATCAGCCGATGTTGATGCGAAGCCGGATGTCTGACAAGGCGCAAATCGCTACACGGCAAGAGGGAGGATATGCCCTTCAGGTCGGTGCGTTGACCAAGCGCTATGGCGAGCAAACCGCGTTGGCGGATGTTGCCTTCAACGTGGAGGCCGGCGAAGTTCTCGGTCTTATCGGGCCGAACGGCGCCGGCAAGACTACGCTGTTGGAAGCGATCGCCGGCCTTCTTCCGGCCGACTCGGGAACGATTCTCCGGCACGGCGCCTCTCTGCCGCCTGCATCGCGCCGCAGGTCGATCTTCTTCCTTCCCGACGGCCTGCGGCCCTGGCGCGACCAGTACGTCGAACATGTTCTTGCGTTCTTCGCTGATGTCTACCGGACATCGCACCTCGACGTCGCGGAGACAGTCGGGGCCGTCGGACTTGCACCGGTGTTAATCAAGCGCGTGTCTGAATTGTCCAAGGGGTATGCCCGTCGACTGATGCTGGCGCTTGCCCTGATCACGCCGCATCCCTTGCTGCTGATGGACGAGCCCTTTGACGGCTTCGACTTACGACAGACCCGCGAGATCATGAGCGTGCTTCGCAAGGTCGCGGCGCAGGGGCGCAGCCTCGTCCTCGCGATACACCAACTGCTCGATGCCGAGCGCCTATGCGACCGTTTCGTCTTGCTCGCGGACGGCCGCGTACGCGGCATCGGATCCCTGAGCGACCTGCGGGCGCGTGCGGGAATTTCGTCCGGTGGGTTGGAGGAGGTTTTCCTTGCGCTCACCTGAGGCAGCCGTACCGCTCGGCGCTCCCTTCGGCCCCTTGCTGGCCAAGGAGCTGCGGGAAATGGCGAGCGGCCGGCCGCTCTGGATAATGCTGCTGATACTCTGCCCTCTCATCGGCTTCAGCTTCTTTCAGGCCGTATCGCTCTACAGCAACGCGAGCGCCACGGCGCTCGACGCGTCGGGGCTCGCGAGCGCGCTATCACCGCTTGACGGCGTGTTGGTCCCGACGTTCGGCGGCTTCTACGTCGCCGTCACACTGCTGTTTCCCTTTGTTGCCATACGCGTGCTCGGCAACGAAAAGGAGTCCGGCGCCTTGCGGCTCCTGATCCAACTGCCCTATCGAACGCCGACCTTGATTGGCGCGAAGCTGGTTGCCGTCTTCGCGGCCTGGCTCATTGCCGCGGTGCCTGCGATCTCTGCGCTCGCGATTTGGGCATTCATGGGCGGACATCTGTTCGTCGCCGAGACCTTGAATCTTGTTCTCGGACATCTGCTCTACGGGGTGCTGGTCGGCGCCATCGCTTTGTTCGCCGCTGCGCTTGCCGAGAGCGCGGCAACCGCCGCGATCGTCACGCTCGGTTTCACGATTGGATCGTGGGTCATCGACTTCGCGGCGGCCAGCCAACCCGACCTCCTTGGCTGGTCGTCGCGGCTGTCGCTCACGCAAACGCTGCACACGTTTGAGCTCGGATTGCTCTCGATCAGTCTTGTCGTCGGGGTGCCCGCTGCGATTCTTGGTTTTGCTGCGCTCGCTACCATTTGGCTCCCGACGGGCGTTGCCCTGCGCACCAAGGTTGCACGTTCGGTCGTCTGCATCGCCGCGACCTGCATTGTGCTGGCCGCTGCAGCCCAGATCAGATGGTCGGTGGATTCGACCGAGGACCGGCGGAACTCTTTCTCGCTAGCCGACGAGCAGGCGCTGGCGCAGCTCAGCAAGCAGCTGACCATCACCGTTCACTTGGTACCTGAAGACCCCCGGTATGCGGATTTGCAGACCAGCATCCTGTCGAAGCTCGAGCGGATCATTCCCCGGATTGTCATCCGTCCTGCAGGCGACCAGCAGAGCGCTGTCGGCAGCGCAAGCGACGAGTCGTATGGTGAAGTGGAGTACAGCTACGGCGGCCGGTCGGCTGTCAGCCGATCGACGGGCACCGAGGAAATTCTGCCGCTCCTCTACGGGCTCGCAAACGTACCCCTGCTCGCACCGGTCACAGGAACCGACGACTATCCAGGTTATCCGCTCGTCGCCGCGCCCTGGATCGCGCTTCCCTGGTTCCTTGGCGGCCTGCCGCTGCTCATCGGGGTCGCCTGGTGGCGGTGCCGCCGGGTACCGACCATCGAATACGCTTCAAGCCAGAAGGAGATCAGCCGTGAAAATCTCACATAGCCTCGTGACAGTCGCCGTAGCTGCCGGCCTGGTGGCCTTGCTGCTGCCAGCTTCTGCCGGCCAGCGCAGCATCGTGAACTTTTCGGACGAGGAAGTTGGCGCAGATTCGAAGGCTATGCCCGGCGTGGTGGGCATTTGGCGGATTGAAACTGAAGGCGACAACAAGGTGTTGGCCGTCGATGGCCGCCAATGGAAGGAGGGGCAGACCTCCGCCGGCCTCGCCGACAAGGCACGGGCGCTCTATGGCGAGCGGTATGCCGAGTTTCTCGACCGCGTCCAGGCTTATGCATACTTCCCCTACGCAGTCTTTGAACGCACGCCAGATTTCCGCGATGGAGAGATCAGCGTCCGCTTCGAAGGCATCAGCGGCCGCATCGACCAGGGTGCAGGGATATTGTTCAACCTTAAGCCCAATGGCGACTATCTCACGATTCGCGCCAACCCTCTGGAGAACAATCTTGTCTTGTGGAGGTTCGAAAAGGGGAAACGCTCGTCGGTGACCTGGGTCAAGAACACCCCAACCTCAACCCATGAATGGCACGACCTGAAGGTGCGCATCGCCGGCACCAAGGTCGAAGGCTATGTCGACGGCAAGCTCTACCTGCAGGACACGCTGCCTGAGCCCGTGACCGGGCGTGTTGGCTTGTGGTCGAAGGCCGACAGTCACGTGTATTTTGATGACTTCACCGTAACTCCGGCTGGTTAGGCGGTACGCTTTCAACCAGCTTTCAAAGCTATCGGCGGTGCGGTGCGCCGGAGTCCGGTCTTCCGGGCGCCCGCGTTTGGCCCGGTAACGGGTGATTATTTCCATCGCAGACGAGACTCAAAAGGCGGGCCGGGCTTTTGCGAACCGACGCGTTCGGAACGATCAAAGGTCCGCTTCGTTCTGATCGGATGGACTGGATTAGACTAGGCCTCCTGGCGTTGGCGGGGTTCCTCACCTGGACACTGAACACCCTCTCGGCCGGAGGCGGAGGTCTATTGCTGATCCCCGCCGTGACTTTCATCACAGGGAGCGCGGCGGTTGCGCCGGTCATCACCTTGACCGAGCTCATCGGCAATCCCATCCGCGCCCTGGCCTTCCGGCGCGACATCGATTGGAGCCTGGTCCGTTGGTACCTGCCCGGCGCCATCGCCGGTGCCGCTGCGGGCTCCTGGCTCTTCGCCAACAGTCGGGCGGAATGGCTCCAGATACTCATAGGGATCTATCTGATCAGTGCAGTCTGGGAATTTCGCGGCGGCGCGCGCGAGCGGAGCTACCGAGCCCGCCGCTGGTGGTTCCTCCCGGCCGGCCTGATCGTCGCGCTGTTGTCGGCGCTGATGGGCACGGTGGGACCCGTCTTGAATTCGCTCTATCTGAACTACGGTTCGGAGAAGGAGACGTTGGTCGCCACGAAATCGGTGAACTCGTTTGTGACCGATGTCGTCAAGATCGCGGTATTCACCGGACTCGGCGCGCTCGGTGGTCAGGCGGCCATGTACGGCGCAGCCGCGGGTTTGGGCGCTGCGCTTGCCAATCTGCTGGCCAAGCGCTGGCTCGAACGCCTGAGTGGACGACAATTCCGCGGCCTTGTGGTCGCGCTCATGGCTGTGAGTGGAGCGCTGATGATCTGGAACCAGCACAGCTTCGTTATGCAGGCCTGGCGCGCGGCCACGGGAATGTCTTAACAATGTCGCTGTTGGCTGGAGCGCTGCGCCGTAGCTTGGTTGGCCGGTCGCGCGATGCGCAGAAGCTGGCGAAAGGCCTGCGCGCAGCCCTCGACAAGGTCGCCGTCAAAAAGAGCTAGCGCTTCCCGTCCGCGCGCATCATACAGGGCTCTTCGAACCAGCCGACCTAACCAGCTCAGCTTCGAGAAGCTTCGTGAGATTAGATCACGCTCAGGGTCACGGCGGCAAGAACCAGATAGCGGCCGACCTTGGCGGCAGTGACCAGCAAAAGGAAAACCCGAAAAGGCTCGCGCAGGACGCCCGCGACGACGGTTAGCTTCGCGAATCGTTCAGGCGCAGAAACGACATCTTTCAGATAATCGGGCGGCGGCCGCTATCGGCCAGATGACAGGCTGCAACGCCGCCATGCGGCACCGATCGCAGCATCGGTTCCTCGACCCGGCAGACATCGATCGCCACCGGACAGCGCGTGTTGAACCGGCACCCCGGAGGCGGCGCGCTGGGACTTGGCGGATCGCCGGCGAGAATGATCCGGCGGCGCCCGGCTTCGATGCGAGGATCGGGAGAAGGAACAGCCGACAGCAGCGCCTGGCTGTAGGGATGGGCCGGCTCGCGAAACAGCGGGCGGGTCAGGCCGGCTTCCGAGATGCGGCCGAGATACATCACCGTCACGTTCGAGCAGACCTCGCGCACGATCGCCAGATCATGCGCGACAATGACAATGGTCAGGCCAAGCTGTTTCTGCAGCGACGTGAACAGGTTGACGATCTGCGCCCGGATCGAAACGTCGAGCGCGCTAAGTGGCTCATCGCAGACCAGTATGGACGGCTTCAGCGCGAGCGCGCGCGCAATCGAAACGCGCTGCCGCTGGCCACCGGAGAGCGACCTTGGCAAACGGTCGAGCACCGTCTCAGGCAGCGCAACCAGATCCAGAAGCTCGGCGATGCGGCGCCGGCGCTCGACTGATGAACCGAAGCGATGGATCTGCAGCGGCTCCTCCAGTGTCTGGTAGACGGACTGGCGGCGGCTCATCGACCCCAACGGATCCTGGAAGACGAACTGGACTTCGCGGCTGAACGACTTCCTGTCCGATTTCAGCCATTCGGTGCGATCCCTTCCCCCAATCAGGACAGTGCCTTCGCTCTCCTTCTGCAAACCGACGATGGTGCGCGCCAGCGTGGTCTTGCCGCAGCCGGACTCGCCGACGATGCCGTGGAACGCGCCGCGCGCGACCGTCAGGTCTATGCCATCGACCGCCCGCACCGCGCCGGTGCCCGAACGGTTGGCAAAATGCACCTTCAATCCCTTGACCTCGATCGCCGCGGCATCAGACATGGAGGGCGATCCCCTCTCGTTTCAGCACGACCGGGCAAGCCACACGGTGCGGGCTTGTCGACGCGGATATCGTCTGCAACGGCGGCCGGTGCTGCCGGCAACCGGCTTCGACCAATTCGCAGCGCTCGGCAAACCGGCAACCCGGTTCCAGCCGGATCTGGTTTGGCGGCAGGCCCGGTATCTCGCGGGTCGCCGCGCGTTCGTCGGCGCGAAAATCCGGCACCGATGCGAGCAGTCCGCGCGTATAGGGATGGACCGGCCGGGTCAGCACATCCATCGCCGTCCCCTCCTCCGCCACCTGGCCGGCGTAAAGCACGATGACGCGGTCGGCGACGGAAGCGACCACGCCGATATCGTGCGTGATCAGCACGACCGCGATGCCATCCTCCCGCTGGATCTGACGGATGAGCTCCAGGATTTGCGCCTGGACCGTGGCGTCCAGCGCCGTGGTCGGCTCGTCTGCGATCAGCACGCGCGGCCGGGCCGCCAGCGCCAGCGCGATCATCGCGCGTTGCAGCATGCCGCCCGACATTTCGTGCGGATAGCGGTTGTAGCGATCCTCGGGGTCCGGAATGCCGGAGCGTGCCAGAAGCGAGACCGCTTCCTTGCGCGCGGCCTCATGCGATAGGCCGGCGAAGCGGCGCGCCTGGCGGGCCAGCTGCGGGCCGATTTTCAGCATCGGGTTCAACGCGCTCATCGGGTCCTGGAAAATCACGCCGAAATAGCGCCCGCGCAGGTCCGACAATTGCCGTGAACCGATGCTGAGCAGTTCGCTTCCGTCGGCTCGCGCCGATCCCTTCATGTCCACGGTCACGCCCTCGGGCAGCAGGCCGAGCGGACCGAGCGTCATTACGGTCTTTCCCGAACCGCTTTCGCCGACGACCGCGACCGTTTCTCCGGGATGGACGTTGAACGACACCCCGTCCACCGCCCGCACCGAAACGGTGGTGGCGTAGAGGTCGATGACCAAATCTTCGATCGAATAGATCGGCTGAGCGTCGCTCATGCTGAAGTCGTTCCCGTTTCGACGGCGTTACGCTCGGCTTCTTCGCGAGCGCGCGCCTTTCGGCGTCTGCGCAAGGTCGCGCCGCGAACCGGCCGCGGCACCTTTTGCAATGCGAAGGCTTCGCCCAGAAGGTTAAAGCTGACCACGACCAGCGTCAGCGCCAGACCGGGCAGCACGACGAGGCGCGGCACCTCCTCGATGTAGCTCATCCCGTCGACCAGCATCTGACCCCATTCCGGTGTCGGCGGTGCGACGCCAAGTCCGAGAAAGCTGAGCGTGGCGATGGCCAGCACAAGCGCGCCGGCGTCGGCGCTTGCATAGACGACGACGAGGGCAAGCACATGCGGCAGGATATGGCGGCCAAATATCCACAGATGGCCGGCGCCCATCACGCGGGCCGCCTCGATATAGGGCTGCTGCAGCTCGGCGGTGACGACGGCGCGGCTCATGCGGGCATAGTTCGCCCACCACGCCAGGGTGAGCGCCGTTATCATCGACCAGTAGCCGGTGCCCAGAATGCCGATCAACGCCAGCGCGATCACCAGGCTGGGAAGTGCCAGCGCAATATCGATGATGCTGATAAGGACGAGCTCGACACGGCCGCCGACATAGCCGGCGAAGGAGCCGATCGTGACCCCGATCGCCAGCGCGGCGACAAGCACGATCACCATCGCCACCAGGGAAATGCGGGCGCCACCGACGATGCGGCTGAAGACGTCTCGGCCGAGATAGTCGGTGCCGAGCCAGTGGTTCCAGCTCATGCCCTCCAGTGTCGCCGAATAGTCCTGCCCACTTGGATTGTAAGGCATGATAGCAGGAGCGAAGATGCCGATCAGCACAAAGCCGATTACGGGGAGCAGCACCGGCCACGGCCAGTCCTTGATGTCCCTGATAGCGGAAATGTTCATCGCCTCATGCTCCCCGCGCCCGGCGCATTCGCGGATCCGCGACGATGCAAATCATGTCGACGATGAAATTGACCATGACGAAGAAGACGACAAACAGCAGCAGCACCGACTGCATGCCGATGAAGTCGCGGAAGCGGATCGCCTCGATGAAAAAGGCACCGACGCCGCGCAATGCAAATACCGTCTCGACGACGATCGACCCGATGATCATCAGCGTGAATTGCGCGCCGAATGTCGTCAGGAACGGAATGGCGATGTTGGGCAGCGCCTCGCGCAGCAGCACCTGCGTTCTGGTATAGCCCTTGGCGAAGCCGGTTGTCGCAAACGGCCGCGACATCGCTTCCTGGAGGTTGACCCGAACGACGCGGCTGAGAACGGAGGCCGGGAACAGCGCGATCGTCACCCACGGCAGAAGCCATGAGGTGAAGCCGCTGGTCCCGAAGGTGGGTACCCAGCCGAGCATCACCGAAAACACGATGACCAGCAGCGCCGCCACGAAGAAGTTCGGGGTCGACGCGCCGATCAGCGAAAATGCATGGAGGAACCTGTCCATGAAGCCGCCATTGCTGACGGCGCCGGCAATGCCGAGCGTGATCGAGAGAATGAAGGCGAGAATGCCGCCGCCGGCAAGCAGAGCCGCCGTCATCGGGATGCGGGCGGCAAACTCCGACGAGATCGGCTTTCCCGTTCGCAGTGAGATGCCGAAATCGCCGGCCAACGCGCCGGAAAGCCAGCGTCCGTAGCGGATCGGCAACGGGTCGTAGAGACCGAGCTCGTTGCCGATCTTGGCGATCATTTGCGCGTCAGCGCCGGGACCTGCCGCACGCTCGGCAATGAGCGCCGCAACATTGCCCGGAGCCGCCGCAACCAGGGCGAATGTCAGCGCGGATGCCGCCAGGATCAAAAGGCAGGCAAGCAGCATCCGTCGCAGGATCGTGCTTTTCATCGTCAGGCCTCGCTTGGGCTCGAAGTCTTCAGGCCTTCAGCGTTATCGCCTTGAACGGCAGGTCATAGTCGGTCGCCGGAAGCGAGAAATTCTCCGCGCGCGGATTGTGGGCCCACAGCCGCTGGCTGACGACGAGCGGACAGATGGCGGTGTTGTCGTAGAGCCAGTCGTAGAGGGCCTGCATCTTCAGGTCGCGTTCGGCGCCGCTCGCCTCGAGCGCAGCCTTGACCACGCCGTCGAGCGCGTCCGAGACATAGATCTTGCCGTCAGGCCCGCTGTCCGCCGTCGAGACGAAAGCATTGCCAAGGGTCCCGTGAGGGTCATAGGGAGCGCCATAGGTGGTGAAGAAAGCGAGATCATAGTCGAAGGCGGGGCGTCGTTCATGCATGGTGGCGTTGTCGACAGAAGACACCTGGACCTGGAAACCGACCTCGGACAACTGGCCTTGAATCATTTCGGCGATGCGCCGCGATCCCGGTAGGGACTCTTCGGAAACCAGAAAGTCGATGGTCAGAGGAGAGCCAGCCTTGGTCCAGGCACCGCCGCTGTCGACCCAGCCGCCATCGGCGAGGATCTTCTTGGCCGCCGCCACATCACGCACCGGCACGTCATGCCGCTTGCCCGACGAGGGCACATTCGCTGGGAACAGATCGGCGGCCGGGTCGGCAAAGCCCTCGAACAGGACCTTGGCGATCGCCGCCCGGTCGACCGATGCGTAGACGGCATCGCGAACGGCCTTGTCGGCGATGATCTTCGACTTCGGCGAATAGCCGAGCAGCATCGTCGCGGTGCCCGGCTCGGCAACAACCTTCATGCCGTCGCTTTCCAGCGCGCGAGCGCGGCGCGGCGACAGCGTCGCCACCCAGTCGCCGCCGATGACATCGAGGTCGCCTGAACGAAGGCCATTGGCGCGGGCGAGTTCATCTGGAACCACCTTCAATTCCATGCGGCTGAAGAGCGGCTTTTCGCCCCAGTATTTGTCGTTGCGAACGAGGCTGGTGCCGCTCGAATCATATTTTTCGACGATCCACGGACCGGTTCCGATCGGCGCCGTCTGCTTGCCATCCTTGTCGACTGCCTTGGGCGACAGGAAACGAACTGGGCGGACGATGGTGAGTTCAAGCAATGCGGCCGGCACCGGCCGCTTCAGCTTGACCGTCAGTTTGTTCGGCCCATCGGTGACGATGCTGTCGTACGCATCGGAGACGCCAATCCAGGAGAAGTCGCTCACCCCCATCCATCGCTTGAGGTTCCATTCGGCTGCGGTGGAATCGAACGGCGTGCCGTCGCTGAAGGTCACGCCTTCACGCAGATCGAAGGCGATCGAAAGCTGATCGTCGGCAATGGTCCATTTGGTAGCAAGTCCCGGCTCAAGCGCGCCGTTCTGGCCGTAGTGGATCAGCGCATCGAAGACGATGGTGTAGGTGCTCAGCGTTGAAACATTCTGCAGCAGCTCGAGATCACCGGTCTCCGCGGCGATGGCAATCTTCAGCGTGTCGTTGGTTTCGGAAAAGGCGCTGCGCGGAAAGGCGGCAACGAAGGCAAGGCCAGCGGTGGAGGCCAGAAAATTGCGGCGGTCGAGAGTGATCATTTCAGTTCCCCTTTTTTGATTGTTGGTAGCGATTGTACACATGCATTCCCATTTGTATAGACATATGCGACGCAAATCCAAGTTGGCGCGCAGCGTTGCGGCCGGCAAAGGAAAGCGCCGTCTCGCGTAATGTCGCCGTGCCGGCGCGGGTCTCGACAAGCGCTAAATCCAGCTCAGCGTCATCGCCGCCAGCGCGAGGTAGCGGCCGACCTTCGCGATCGTGACGATCGCAAGGAAGCTCCAGAATGGCTCCCGCAGCGCTCCCGCCACAACCGTCAGCGGATCGCCGACGAGAGGCAACCAGCTCAACAGCAGCGACCATCGTCCATAGCGCTGATACCATCGCATCGCGCGCGTCAACGCGGAGGGCTTTACCGGGAACCATTTGCGGTCGCGAAAGCGATCGATCCCCCGGCCGAGCCACCAGTTGACGATCGAGCCGAGCACATTGCCTGCGCTTGCGGAGGCGATGAGCAGAGCCGGAGCATAGCTTTCCGTCAGAAGCAGTCCCGCAAGGGCTGCTTCCGATTGCATCGGCAGAATGGTCGCCGCGGCAAACGCGGTCAGGAAAAGACCGCCATAGATGGCGAGCTCGCCAGGCATTTCGAGCTCTCAGCTTGCCCTGGGCCATTTCGGGTGGCGATCATCGACGACATAGCCATGCGAATGCTCATAGCCCGCTTCCGACCATACTGCGTCGCCGATATGCCGGTCGTCCTCAGGCAGATCGACATGCGTATGTACAAGCACGTCGGGATCGTGTTTCGGCCAGAGCCAGATCGCGGCAAGCAGGGCTGCGGCGCCAATGATGCCGAGCAGAATGAAGGTGAAGGGCAATCCCATCGCCGCACCGACGCGGCCGGCAATGGGATAGGTGATCAACCAGCAGGCATGCGAAAGCGCGAATTGGGCAGCAAACAGAGCGGGCCGGTCGACGGCATCGGCGGAACGCCTGATCAATCGGCCCGAAGGCGTCTGCGCTAGCGAATAGCCGAGCCCCAGCACGAACCAGAGCGGCAGCAGCAGATAGTAGCTGCCGGCGAGCGGTCCCACCAGCACGCCCGCGACCAGGATCGCGGCGCCCGAGAGCATCGCAACCCGGTCCGGGACGTTCTCCAGCAGCCGCGGCAGGGCAAGGGCTGCAATCATCGATCCGCCGCCGAAGGCTGCGAGCGCCAGCGCCGTGTCGCTTTGCGAGAGGCCGAACTGCGCCTGCACCAGGACGACCGTGTTGACGATCACCATCGCGCTTGCCGCCGCGACGGCAACGTTAAGGGCCAGCAGCCCGCGCAATCGCGGCGTCGCCAGATAGATGCGGATTCCGCGCGTCGTGCGCTCATAAATGCCGCGCGGCTCCGAGGCTTGCGGGCTGGGCAGCACCACGGAGACGACCAGCGCCGCGGACGCCAGGAAGCCGACAACCGTACCGGCGAACAGGCCGTGGAAGCTGATGACGGAAAGCAGCGCCGCCGCCAGCATGGGACTGACGACGCTTTCCAGGTCGTAGGCCAGTCGCGACAGCGACAGGGCCCGCGTGTAGTCCTTCTCCTCGGGCAGCACGTCAGGGATCGAGGCCTGGAAGGCCGGAGTGAAGCCTGCCGACGCCGACTGCAGGACGAAGATGAGAAGATATACCTGCCAGACTTCGGTAACGAAGGGCAGGAACACCGCGACCGCAGCCCGGATGAGGTCGAGCGAAACCAGCATGGTGCGGCGTGGCAGCCGCTCGGCGAACGCAGCGGCGACAGGCGCCACGCCGACATAGGCGATCATCTTGATGGCGAGCGCCGTGCCGAGCACCGCGCCGGCATCGGCGCCGGCAAGATCATAGGCCAGCAGCCCGAGCGCCACGGTGGCAAGGCCGGTGCCGATCAGGGCGATGACCTGGGCCAGGAAGAGATGACGGTATGTGCGATTGGCCAGGACCTGAAGCATATTTGTCTTCTTGCAGCGGATGACGGTTCGTCGAGAACTGGCGCGAACGGCCTGCCTGTCTCAGTGATGGTGACCTTCCGGCTCGACCATCTTGAACGGCAGCACCTGCTCGCGACCTTTCGCGGCCAGGACCAACCTCGCCTGGAACTCATGCGGCTCGGCAGGGGCGACGGTGCTCTCAAGCCGATGATGGTTGTCGGCGGCGGGCTCGAGGCGAAGCGTCTCTGGCCCTTCGGGTCGATCGATGATCACCGTCGCCGTCAGATCGTCAGCGTGCCGATCGATAGTCAGCCGCATCCGCTCGCCGGCCGGCGTGTCGACGATTTCCAATGTCCCTTCAGCCAGATCGCAGGCGACCTTGAAGGGCTCCGGCGCATGATGGTGAGCATGAAATGTTTCTGCGCCAGTGACGGCCGGCCCGGCCGGGCTCACCAGGCGGACATTGGCTTCCGCCAACGCCGGCAAGTGGGCGAACAGCTCCTGCTTGAGGGCTTCGGTTACGCCCAGTACGTCCTTGGCCGTCGCCGTCTCCGGTACACTGACGGCGACATCGGCATGCAGACGATGTCCGATCCAGCGCGCCTGCACGCTTTCAACGCGCCCAATGCCGGACACGTGTTCGGCGGCATGATGGATTTCATCGATGATGCCGGGCTCGACACCATCGAGCATGCGGGTCAACACGGCTTTCGACGACTGCCAGACGATGGCGAAGATCGCCACGGTGATCAGCAGCCCGACGATCGGATCGGCAAGCGGAAAGCCCAGCCAGACGCCGATAGCGCCCAGGACAACCGCCAGGCTGGTAAAGCCATCGGTGCGTGCATGGTAGCCGTCCGCGATCAGCGCCGCGCTGTTGATCTCGCGGCCGACGCGGATACGAAATACGGCGACCGCTTCATTGCCGATGAAGCCTATGAGGCCGGCGATGGCGACCCAGCCAAGAAACGTGATGGGACGCGGATTGATCAGCCTGTCGATCGCCTCATAGCCAGCGACGATGGCACTGAACAGGATGATGAGAACGATGACGATCCCAGCCAGATCCTCGACCCGGCCCAAGCCGTAGGTGAACGTCTTGCTCGGTTTGCGGCGGACCAGCATGAAGGCGATCCACAGCGGGATGGCAGTGACCGCGTCGCCGACATTGTGGATCGTGTCGGCCAGCAGCGCCACGCTGCCGGAGAGGAACACGACCACGAGCTGAAGCGCTGCCGTGATGGCCAGAACGACGAACGACCATTTGATCGCCCAGATGCCGCGCGTCGTCGTGGCGATCGTCGGATCGATGACGCCGTGTGTGTGGCCATGGCCACTATCACCGTGATCATGTCCGTGGCCCCCCATGCCATGCGTCATCGGGCCAAACCCGAACCAATCGCGAACTTTGTCCATCATGGCGCTGCTCACAGGTACTTGGTGATGTCCTTGAACTCGTCGATCGAGCGGCGCTGCTCGCGCGCCAGCGGCCCGACAACGTCTTCAAGGCAATGGTTGAGATGATCCTGGATCAGGGTCTTCTTGGCTTGCGAAATGGCCTTCTCGACAGCATGAAGCTGCTGGGCGAGGTCGAGGCAGGGCCGGCCCGCTTCGATCATTTCGATGACGCCCTTGAGATGTCCATCGGCCCTTTTCAGGCGCTTGACGATATCGGGATGGGTTTCGTGGATGTGGGGCTGACCGCTCATATCCAGATACTATCCTCCTGGAGGGGATATGCAAGCCTCAAAGAGGCCTCGATTCTGATGTAGCAAAAACCATTTGTTAGGATTTTAGAGAATAATCGCTAATCGCCGTTCATGCCGAATCGGATCCACCGCACAGTTTTTTGTCTGGTCATCGCTTTAGCGGTGATGTTCGGTGTGCTGCGTCCTTTCGGCTATTCGACCTCACACGATCCGATCGCGATTGCCACCGCGGTTGAACGTCACGGCGGAGCCGCCGCGCAGATCGAAGATCATGGCCACGCACACGATGATGGCGTTTCGGGCGAGCAGAGCTCTGACCATTTTCACGGGCACAATGCGGCAGACCACTCGCACGAGACGGCGAGTACGCCCTCCGACTTCGCACCGACGGTTCCACAGGTCGAGCGCGGCTGGCTGAATTATCCGCCGATTTTCGTCGATCCGGGCACGACATTTCCGCTGGAGCGACCGCCCAGACCATTCCTCGCCGCATGATCGCGGCCGCTCGCGCGGCCACCCTCAACGATGAAGATTGGAAATTCTATGCAAGGACCCTTCGACCGGGGTCGGTCACGTTCGCGCCACGCGCGTCGGCGGCCCGCCCTGCCCCTGCTTATCGCTCTGCTGACCCTGCCGCTGCTGACCGGAGCAGCGTTTGCCCATGCCGTCGCTGCCGGCGACAAGGGCTACATCCAGGAAATCTCGGGCATCAACGTGCTGCCCTTCATCTATCTCGGCGCCAAGCACATGGTGACCGGATACGACCACATCCTGTTCCTGTTCGGCGTGATCTTCTTCCTCTACCGGATGAAGCATATCGGCATCTATGTCAGCCTGTTTGCGCTCGGCCACTCCACGACCATGCTGCTTGGCGTCTACTTCAACGTCGGCATCAACAGCTACATCATCGACGCCATCATCGGCCTGTCCGTGGTTTACAAGGCGCTCGACAATATGGGCGCTTTCCAAAGATGGCTCGGCTTCCAGCCGAACACCAAGGTCGCGACGCTGGTCTTCGGCTTCTTCCACGGTTTTGGCCTGTCGACGAAGATCATCGAATACAACATCTCGCCTGACGGCCTTGTGCCGAACCTGCTGGCCTTCAATGTCGGTGTCGAGATCGGCCAACTCATGGCCCTCGGCGCCATCCTGATCGTGATGGGCTACTGGCGCCGGACACGAAGCTTCTGGCGCAATGCCTATACCGCAAACGTCATCATGATGACGGCTGGTTTCCTGCTGATCGGATATCAGCTCACCGGCCTGTTTGTCGCAGGATAAGGAATCGAAATTATGTACAACACCGACCTTCCCAGCCGCGCCGATTTGCCGACGTCAGCGCAGCTGAAGCGCTCCACCATGATTGCCGCGCTGACGGCGCTCGCCTTGCTCGTCACGGTCGTCATGCCGTCCGAGTATGCGATCGATCCGACTGGAGCAGGCAGATTGCTCGGCCTCACCAGAATGGGTGAAATCAAGACACAGCTGGCAGCTGAGGCGGCAGCGGACGAAATGGCCAGCGCGAAGGCTTCGGCCGAGCGGATGACGCAAATGGTCCCTCCAGCCGAGTTGATGGCGCGCATGGAGCGAATTGAAAACCTCCTCGTCGCCCTTACCGCCGAACAACCCGCGTCGCAGCCATCCCCAACTGGGGAGGCCGTTGCCCAAGACAATGTGACAGTTGGAGAGATCGCTCCTGCCGAGGCTCCGGCCATTGCTACAGCGCCTGCCACCGAAGCAACCTCGGAAGGCCCGATCCAGCCAGATGGAAGGCAAGACGAGCTATCCTTCACGTTGGCGCCAGGCCAGGGTGCCGAAGTCAAGCTCGTGATGCGGCAGGGCGCCAAGGCAAACTTTTCCTGGACAGCTGACGGTGGCGTGGTGAATTTCGAGACGCACGGCGATGGCGGCGGTCAGTCCATAAGCTACGAAAAGGGTCGCAGCGTTCCAGCTGACGAAGGTGCCATTGAAGCCGCCTTCGATGGAAATCACGGTTGGTTCTGGCGCAACCGCGGTGGCAGCGACGTGACCCTGACGATCCAGACTGAAGGCGACTACATCGACATCAAGCGTATGATCTAGCGCATACAGGGTCGCCCGGCGCCACTTCGAGCGTCGGGCGTCACCTATCCGTCTGTTCCACCGACGAGCGCAGATGCACGTCGAAGGTTTGCGCCGCGACGAAGACACGGCTGACCTTCAGGTAAACGGGTCTTGATCCACCGCTCGATCTGGTTCACGGCATTTCAGCCCGACGTGATCTGCCAAACGGCTACGCCGGCAAGAGCCAAGCCGGCAGCGCCCTCAATGGCTCGGGAAATGGCATCGAACAGGCGTGGCCGGCTATCGAAAAAATGCACCAGACGTTCACGAAACAGGATCGACAGCACCGCAACGCAAGACAGCGTCAGCGCCACGCCAGCCATCATGGTGATTGCGAAAAGAATGCCGGCGACCGGAACGCCTCTGGATATCGCAAAGGTCATCACGAAAAGCGTCAGCGGGCATGGGATCAGGCCGGCCATGACGCCGACGGCCTCGCCCTCATGCTTGTGGTGATGGCCGTGGCTCAATGCGCGCCAGAGCATCCAAATGCCGATCAGGCCAAGCAGGCCCCGACTGACGTCTTCCAGCAGCGGGGCGCGGCCAACACTGCCCAGGGCAATCGATACCAACGGCAACGAGAGCGCCGCGATCAGCACGGCAATCGTTACATGCGTGAAGGAAAGTGTCAGCGACACCAGAAGCCCACGCCGGACGCTGGCATCCGATCCGGCGAGATAAGTGGCCAGCACGGCTTTGCTATGGCCCGGCGTCAGCGCATGCGCCGCGCCAAACAGAATGCCCATGGGCAGAAAGGCCGTGAAGGCCAGCCAACCGCCGCCGGCCGCAAGCAGTTTGATCTGCTCGGCCAGTGCCAAGTAGATCGTGCGTTGGAACTCGACCAGCGTCTGGAACATGGCCATCGAACCGGCTCCGGGTCAGCCGCACGTCAATTCGAGGCGCGTCGCGAAAATCTTGCCGAGATCGGTCCCCGTCGGATCACTGAAGAACGCGTCTGTCAGGCTCTTCTGGTTCTGCGCGATGGCCGTGTCCGGATCTGGACGGACGACGGAACGTGAGCAGCCTTGCGGCAGACCGGCCACCGCAAGCTTGTCGTCGTCGGTAAAATCGATTGCCGTGTAGAAGGTCGGATCGTAGACACCGATACTGACTTTTCCAGCAAGGGCCAACGGGTCCTTCGGCTGCGTTTCGAACTGGACGACGAGTTGATCGTTTTCATAGCTGACGCTGAACTTCGGCGGTGGCGCCATCGTCACGTCCTTGCCGTTCAAGGTCACCATCTGAAAGTAGTTGTACTCGGCCAACGACGCATGGACGGTGAGAGCGACTTCATCGAGTTCCTTCGCATCAAGGACAAGGTCGGAATTCTTGTCGAATTCCATCAGCACAGTGCTGGAAAAGAGGTCGTCGAAACGCCAGAGATGCCGAAGCGACTTGACCGTCCTGTCTGGACCGACGGTGAGGTCCAGCTTCGCTTCGGCAAAGACATGCGGATGGGCGTTCGCTGCCGCGGTGGAAGCGAGCAACAGCGCCGCGCCGGATACCATGCCTGTCAGTTGCATTTTTCGCTCACATTTCCCTCGTCGATTCCGAATCAGGCAGGACACCTGCCATTGCAAGCAGGCCGAAATGGGACGGGCCAAAGCCCATACCACCTTGATCGATCAGGGCTGTGTTGTTTCACTTAAGGAGGCAGCTACCCAAGGTCGCCCTTCAGCCAATGTTTGAGCATGATCACCGCGATACCAGCAAGGATTGCCAGCACTATCATCCAGATGATCTTTTGCCGATCGCTCAATTTCCCGCTCCTGATCGATTCAGAGCATTCCTATCGCGAGTTCCTTGCAAACGCAAAAAGCCCCGCGTCCCGTGCAGATAACACCAGCTGATCCGCCCTAGTCGTCGGCGATCGAGCTTGCAATGACCGTGTTCGATGTGATCCGGGACCTCGGGAACGTCAAATGGACAAGCTGCTTGCGATTGCCGGCTGTCAATATGTAGAGTTTGGAAACTTGCATTCCGTTTCTGTCCTCGCCGATTGTTTCGGCATCCGTCCGGGCGAAGAAACGCTCCTCGAATGGCGCGCGCTCGACATCGAATAGCTTTATGGAGCAAGTTTGCACGGACTTGCCATTCAAGTGGCTTTTGTCACCGCGATCATGGTTTTGGCCGGGAGGTCGTCACCGGTCGCCTCCCAGCCCTGGAAGGCGTCTACGTCACCGACGGGGGCAAGTGCTGCGTCGCCGGACAACGGAGTTCATCCGCGTCTCCTGGCCGCAGCGACGGTTCGTTCGAAGTCAGGTCCATGGGCAAGACAAATACCGTGAAAAGCTTCCAACGCCAGATCGACACTATCGGCACGCACCAGCGGCGATCTCAGGCATATAGCAGCGAACGCCGGGATAAAGAGGGGCTTCGACATCAGCACACCGCAGGGTCAAAAAATGGACCCTCTGGCACGTTAGTCAAGAGTGCCATTTAGCGGGCCCAGCGGCTGCGACGAGATCGACCTGCATCCGACTGTCGGCGGCTGCGCCGTCGCCCCGTAGTATCATTCGCCAGTTATTCTCCGACGCGGTCCGCATTGAAGACCCGCGATAGCCGTCGAACTTGTATGTCCATTCCCTCGGCCCTCGGGAGGCTTCTCCACCAGGGTGGGGATCAAAGGAGCGATGAACGCTAGCCGGCTGGGGCTGGCAGTTACTCGTTTACGCATGGAATCGTGTCTAGGTCGCAGGCATATATCCGCGCTCCACACGTCCTAACGTTGGTTGAGATCGGCAGCCAGACCGGCCAGCCACTCTGTGCGCCAAGCGGATAGAGGTGAGTGTCGATCGCGAATTGCAGAAACGGTTGCCAGCCGATAATTGCAAAGTCAGCGCGTCACGCGTACGGATCCATAAGCCCCAGCGCGCTTACATCCATAAGCACCCCAAACCCAATGATCTGCTCCAGCGCAACGTTGCGAGACAATGTTCCCAAACTTTTGGCCGGTTCGGACTTCATGCGGCTGACCAGGGCGTATCGATTGTAGACCGCCAAACCGACCATCGCGACGAATAGGCTGATCTTGAACAGGAGAATTCGACCGTAGCTGTTGCGCGGATCGGGGAACGAGCCAAGCATTAGCCAAGTGGTCATAGCGCCCGTAAAAAAAATGAGCGCAACCGCCACCATACCAAAGCGGGAGAAGCGCCACAGGACGGTTTCCACGCCTGCGACTTCGGATGGATGCCGCTGCGCTGCCGCGATTAGCAGGCCGAGGGGCAGGAGGCCACCTATCCACGCCCCGGCACTTGCAACATGGAGAGCTTGAGTCAGTGAGGCTAGAAGGCCCAACGCCGCCGCGTGGCCCTGCCAACCCTCACAGGTCAGTAGCAAGAAAGCCGGCCCGACGACCAATTCGGGCCGCCCCGAGAAGCTGATCACCAGGAGCAGGAGAACGAGCGAAAGGCGAACAAACCAAACAGTTCCGAAGTCGCTTTCCATGAGAACGCCGTGCAAGGTGTCAACCATACCCTCGCGTCCGGAGAGCCCGGCCGTAAAGCACAGCAGCCAAATTGCCGCGAAGATTGCGGCCGCAAGTGCGAGGGCAGGATTGATGTTACGGGGTAGAGGCGCAAGCGCGGGAGCCGCGGTTCTGTCTAGCGCATAGAAAGGGAAGAGTGCCGACCCGAATAGAATCATCACTGAGAGGAAGTAGACCCACCGGGCGAAGGCCAGAGTGCCATCAACGTCCATTTCTACGGTCTGACTTCAAATTTGAAATTGCCCTTCACCTTGTGCCCGTCTGCTGACAGCACGTGCCAATCAACTTGATAAACACCCGGCGCAAGGGACCTTGATACAGGTGCCACCATGTCCTTATCCTGCACCGCGATCTCCGTGGTGATCTTCGCACCATCCGGCCCCGACAGATCGATGCCCGAGAATCGAGCCTCAATGGGTTCGCTAAAGCGCAGTCGAATCTCAGTGGGCGGAGCGGCAATGGTGCTATTGATCTCTGGAGTAGCCTCGACCAATCGAGCATGCGCAAGCGCCTGGCCGGATAATGGCACGCTCCACAGCGCAACTGTGGCGATCATTCGGATAGTTCGGTTCAAGGCGAACTCCTCCCGCGACGACGGTCATCAAAGACTATGCACTTTCTGACGAGTATACGAATTTGTTCGTGTTGCAGGGCCGCCACCGTTCGAGCTGTCACGAAATTTTCCGTTTGCCGGAAAAGTGATGGGAGATCAGGCCAACACGTTACCGACCGCCGAGACTCTCGATTGAAGGTCACGGACGCCGCAAGCGTTTGTAATTATCAGGACAAGCGCGGGCCAAACAAGCGTTTGCGCCCGCGTGACTCCGTTTCAGCTACTTAACCGGGATCATGAGATGTGCGTATGGAGTGCCCGGCCACATCACATAGGGCTTGGATGTGTCAGGCTTGGGGTCCGTCGGATAGCCCTGCATCATGTCCATTGCGTTGACGATCATCACATGCGGGCCGGTCTCTATCCAATTGTTGCCTTCCTCGGGCTTCGTCGCATAGGGATCGGTGTTGCTGCCATCGGTACCGCCGGACAGCATGTACATGAAGCCGACCTTGCCCTTGGGCGGTTCCTTCTTTTCCATCCATGCCATCGCCCATTCCATCGCGTTGGCATCGCCGCACATTGGGTCCGGGCCGGGCGTGGACGGGCTGTCTGGCATGCACCAGAAGCCGTTCTTGCCCTCGCGCAGGGTGCGCATGGCGCCCTTTTCATCCGCGGCGTAGACCGCAGCGCCGCTTGCCACGGCAGGGGGTGCAGCAGATTCAGCGCTCTTGATCATCGCAGCGTCGTCGGCGGCTGCGCCTTGCATCGTAACCAAACTGCCTGCCGCCAAAAGGGCAGCGACCGTCAGAAGCCGTTTCATGGCCGTTCTCCGGTTTGAGTTGATCTTGTGCATGACGTCCGACGCACGGCTTTCCAGAGCCGTTTGTCGGTGATCAAACAGTAGCAGATTACATGCCTCCGGACAATTTACGTTTTAGCGCTGTCTAATGTCTTTGCAGGGGGCGTGCTATTAAACCTTCAAATCGGTCACGAAACTCCTGAGGGTTCACTAACCAAGATGGTGCTGTTCAGCGGCCAAATTTGCGCGGTTTCCCAGCAACCTTGCTTGCGTCGTCAAATCGCCACCTGCCCTAACCCTAGATTAGCCCGCGCATCGTCAGTTCAGCCTTCAGATAGGCATAATAGATCGGCGCGGCGACAAGACCCGGCATACCGAACCAGGCTTCCATGAAAACCATCGCCAGAAGAAGCTCCCAGGCACGCGCATTGATCCGCGAACCGATGATCTTGGCGTTTACGAAGTATTCGAGCTTGTGAATGATGATGAGAAAAGCAAGCGAGCCGAGCGCTGCAAGGAAGGAGATGCTGAGGCTGACAACCACGATCACCGTGTTGGAGATCAGATTGCCGATGACCGGCAGAAGGCCGGCGACGAAAGTCAGCGCTATCATTGTCCTGATGAATGGCAGATCGATGCCGAAGGACGGCAGAACAGCGACGAGATAGACCGCCGTCAGAAACGTATTCAACGCCGAAATCCGGATTTGCGAGAACACGATGTTGCGAAAGGCCTTGCTCAGAATGTTGACACGATCCGCCAGCGCGACCGCCAGTGGGCCGGGCTCGCGCGATGGCGCCGCCGAGCTCACCGCGATCAAGCCGCCGATCACCATGCCGACGACAATGTGGACCACCAGGACGCCAACATCCCGCCCAACGAGTTGAAGCTGGCCGGCATGTTCGCGGAGCCACCGGGCCGCGAAGACTTCCAGTTCCTCGATGTTTGATGGAAAATAGGCCATCGCCCAGGTCGGGAGATGGACGCGCGCGGTATCGATGATCTCGGCCATCTTCTTGAGGAGCGTCACGACGTTCTCCGAACCGCCAGTCAATTGCGACATGCCGCTAAAGATAGCGGCGGCTATCAGGAGCGTGAAGATCAATGCCACCAAGGTCAGCGCAAGGCTTTTCGTCAGGCTGTTGGAGACGCCGATTCGATGGAGCATCGGTGCGGCGAAATGAACGATGTTGAACACGAGAAGGCCCGAAAGCAGTGCCGGAAGCAGTCCGAGTTCGAGAACGGCGACGAGCGCTATAAGCGCAAGCAGGCACGACGCGAGATAGAACCATGAGAAAGTCAGCACTTTTCACCTGCAGAAGCAGCCAAGTCCTCTCCGGGTTTCATTAGCTTTGATACCCGGTGATGCGCAAGCGAACACGCGTTCAACACGTGTGTAAGGCTAACCGCCTCGCAGATCCCATGCTTGCGCGCCAGGTCGCCCGTTTTTGCCCCGCCTCATGCTCACGCAGGACCGCGATGATCAGCTCTTCCGTAAACCGCATTCTCTTCATCAGTCCGCCCTTCAATCGAGGCCGGACTTTAATCTCAGATGGAGGAAATTGCCCGTGGCAGGTCAGCCGCTCGAGGATGTTTATGCCGTTGGCAAGAATGATCCTCTTCGTGGTGAAGCCGAAGTTCATTCCGCCGCGAAGACCATCAGATCCTCGAAGGGGAACTCGACATAGTATTGGCCGGACGGAAGGGCGTCCCGGGAATAGGTCCGGATGGTCAGGTCATTGCTTTCGAAAATGACTTCATGCCGATCGCCAAGGAAAAGGCTCTCGACGCAGGTCATGGCGATACGTCCAGGGCCGTCCTCCCCGGACCACGTCACCCGCTCAAGCCGGACGAGTGCGGTGACTTTGGCGCCGACGGTCAGCTCCTGCTGGGCGCTGCCCACAAGATGGATGCCGTTGGCGACAATTTCCGCACGGTTGCCGTTGATGGCGGTGACCACGCCGTCAAGGCGATTGCTGGCACCCATGAACTCTGCTGCAAACAGGCTCTCCGGCTTGTTGTAGATTTGCTTGGGTGTTCCGTCCTGTTCGATCTGGCCGCCGTTGAGCAGCAGGATGCGGTCGGCGAGCGCCATCGCTTCCACCTGATCATGGGTGACGCACAGCGCCGATAGCCCGAGATTGGTGATGAGGCGGCGCAGCCAGATCCGCGCTTCTTCGCGTAGCTTGGCGTCCAGATTTGAGAGCGGCTCATCGAGCAGAATCACGTTCGGCTCGTAGACCAGCGCACGGGCCAACGCCACGCGCTGCTGCTGTCCGCCGGAGAGCTGATGCGGATAGCGCTCGCCCAGTTTGCCGAGGCCGATGCTGTCCAAAGCCTTCTGGACGCGGCTCGCAACATCTGCCTGGGATACTTTGCGCAGCTTCAGGGGATAACCCACATTCTCGGACACCGTCCGATGCGGCCACAGCGCATAGGACTGGAATACCAGCCCGAGACCGCGCGTTTCCGGCGCCAGATTGATGTTCTGCCCGGCATCGAAAAGCGGCTTGTCACCGAGCAGTATCTTGCCGCTGTTGGGTGTCTCCAGACCGGCGACCGCTCGCAAGAGCGTCGTCTTGCCGGACCCGGACGCGCCGAGCAAGGCGACGATCTGACCCGGTTCGACCGAGAAGGACACACCTTTCAGGATTTCAAGGTTGCCGTAACTGAGGCGCAGGCCGTCTATGACGATGTCAGTCATTGAGGCGGACTCCAAAGCGCATCGCGAGGGCAAGACCGGTCACGATGATGACGGTGTTGATGACGGCGAGAGCCGAGACCAGATCGATCGCGCCGGTGCCCCAAAGGGAAACCATGAGCGAGCCGATCACTTCGGTTCCCGGTCCGAGCAGATAGACGCCCGTCGAATATTCACGGGCGAAGATCAGGAAGATCAACAGCCAGGCCGAGAACATGCCGCCGCGGATGAGCGGCAGGGTGATGTCCCTGGCAACCTGGCCCTCGCTGGCACCAACTGACCGGCCGGCTTCCTCGAGCTCCTTGCCGATCTGCAGGAGCGTTCCGGAAATCAGCCGCATGCCATAGGCGAACCAGACAATGGTATAGGCGAGCCATACCGAGATCATCGTGGCGCGCAGGGGTGCGATCGGCTTGAAGAACAGAAATATCCACAGCATGGCGAGGCCAGCCACAATGCCCGGCATCGCCCGCGGTATCATGGCCACGTAGTCGACGACTTTGGTCAGGGGTGCGCTCGAGCGATGACCGGCGAGTGCCACGGCAGTATAGGCCGCGATCGAAGCCGCGCCGCCGACCACCGCGACGCCGACCGTGTTGACAATGGCGCTGACGACATTCGGATAGTCAGCGAGATCGCGATAGTGATCCAACGTCAGCACCTGGAAGATATTCACCCCGACGCCCCAGCTTGTCACCAGTGAACGAATTGCGACGCCGCCCACCGGTATGATCACGGTGGCCGCGAACCAGGCCACCACAAGCGCGAAGGCCGGCCAGCGAAGAGCGCCCAGCCGGATGGGGTTGTGCCGACTGCCCTTGCCTTTGACGGACACATAGCGGCTGGCGTTGCGCAGCATGTAGCGCTGCAGCACCACCAGCGGCAGCGCGATCATGATGATCGCCACCACCACTACGGCCATCAACTGATAGGAAGGAACACCGAGCTTGTTGGTGAGCTTGTAGAGATAGGTGGCGAGAACCAGCACGCCTTCCGGATCGCCAAGCACCAGCGGCAGGCCGAAAAGTTCGAAACCGAGGAAGAACACCAGAACCGCCGCATAGAGCACCACCGGCATCACCATGGGCAGCGACACACTGGCGGCGACGCGCCAAGGGCCAGCGCCGGCGGTGCGTGCCGCCTCTTCGAGGTCGGCGCCAACGTTGCGGAGCGCCGCCGATGCATAGAGATAGACATGTGGGACATGGGTGAGCCCGGCAATGATCGCGATCGATGTCACCGAATAGACATTCCAGGGCACGTAGCCGATCATCGACTTGACCGCCAGCGAGACGAAGCCGACTGGTCCCAGTGTCATCACATAGCCGAAGGCCAGCACCACCGCCGACATGAAAACCGGGATCAGGATGATCGGCTCCAGCCAGCGCTTGCCCGGCACGTCGGTGCGCACGATGATGAACGCCAGCAGGATTCCCACCGGAACTGCGATCACCGTCATGCCCACCGCGAGCTTGAGCGAAGTCGTCAGCGCTAGCCAGAAATCCGCGTCCGCGAGGATGAAGCTGTAGGCGTTCAGCGACAGATGCGCGGTTTTCTGGAAGAAAGGCGCGGACAGAAAACTCTGATAAATGATCAGGGTGACCGGTGCCAGCACCACCAGGATGGCGAGGAGGTTGGTGCTGACACGAAAGACACGGAAGGGCATGATCGCCTCGAACAAAGCCGGGGGCCGTCCGCTAGCAAGAGCGCAAGCGCGCCGTTCCGATGGTTCTCAATAGCAAGAAGGGTGAGAGAGCCGACTGTGGAGGCACTCCCGATCAAGCGATTACTCGCCCTTCATGGCTTTCTGCCACTCGTTGAGGAACGCCAGCCGTGTCGTCTCGTCGAGACCTTCGAGCAGCTCGTCGTCGAGCGCGATCGGGTGAACGTTTTCACCGGCGGCGGCCTTTATGGACGCCAGCGTGGTTGCCCCTTCAACGTCATCACGAACGGCATAGAGCTTGATGTCGTCGGCGATCAGCTTCTGCGCGCGCGCCGACAGCAGATAGTCTACGAATAGCTTCGCAGCATTGGGATCCTGGGCTTCCGCCGGAATGACGGTGGCGCGGGTGGTCACCAGGACATAGTCCTTCGGGATTATCACACCGAGGTTCTCGTCCTTGGCCTGCTTGGCGAGGCCATATGAGCCGAAGATGCCATAGGCGATGGAATGTTCGCCAGACGTGACCTTCTCGATCATCGAGCCGGCGGAGCTGTAGAGCTTGATATGGGCCTTGCCAAAAGCCTTGTTAAGCGCCCAGGAATCGGTCCAGTTCTTGGCGTCCTGGTTGTAGAAATAGAAGCCGACACCGGATTTTTCCGGATCGTAGGACGCGATCTTGCCATCATATTCTGCGGTTTTCCCGGTCATCAGCTTGAGAAGATCGGCGTGGGTTGCGGGAACATCGCCTTCAGGCACGAGACGCTTGTTGTAGACGAAAGTCACCGGGTCGGCGGTGGTACCATAGACCATGTCCTTGTAGGACGCCCAGGCCGGAAGGTGGGCCGCCTCCACGGATTTGTATTCCTGCGCATAGCCGTCTGAGGCAAGTTTGATCTGCAGATCCGGAGCCGAAGACCATGCGACATCTGCCGTGCCTTGGCCCGAAGCGGTTTCGGCAATGACGCGATTGTAGAGTTCGGTGGAATTGAGGTCGGAATATTCGACGGCGATGCCGGGGAACGCTGCTTCGAAGTCCTTGAGCAAGGGCTGGACCAGCGCCGCATCGGTCGTTGAATAGATGCTTAGGTGTCCTTCCGCGGTGGCGGCGGCCACCAGATCCTTGTAGTCGTCCGGATACCCGGCGGGGATCTCGGCAGCGGCGGCAAGCGTCGCGAAAGCGGCTGACAGCGAAAACGCGGCCATCATCGTCGCAAGACGATTTTTCATTAGGGTCTCCTCCAAGTTCGCCTAAATCGTACTCCTCCAGGCACAAAGGCGAGTATCATCCTGACCTGTCACCAACCTGTCACGGCGATGTCGAGGTTTGCTCAGCCGACTAGGCCCGATGGGTCGTGATCAGATTGTCGACGACAGCCGGATCGGCCACATCGACGTATTGCCGAATTTTTGAAATCTTGGGACGGCATCCTACGCGTCACGGTCGCTGGCCCTGCGCATCGATCATGGACTTGCTCCAATCCTCGATGAAGCGGCGGCGCAACGCCTCGTCCTGTACGGCAAGTAACGCAGGGCCGATGCGTATGGCGCGCGCGATACCAGACTCCCCAAGTTTTTCCGGGCCGTCCGCTCCCTCAGGCAATTGCCCGTTCTCGGCAAAGAAGAAGGCGCTATCCCTGGCAACCTTCTGTCCTCGGGCTGACAGAAGGTAGTCGAGAAATCGTTTGGCAACGCCCATATTCGGCGCCGTCTTCGGAATGAGCGCGCCACGACTGAGTATCAGCGCATAGTCCCGCGGGACAACGACCCTCAAATCGGAATTGCCCCTGGCCGCGGCGTAGGCATATGACCCGATCATATTGTAGCCTATATACAGGCTCCCGTTTGCAACGTCCTGAAGGGTCTCCGCGGTGCAACAACGCACCACAGTTTCCGCTCGGCTCATGCTTTCCAGAAGCCGACCGTAGACCGCCGTCGTCTGCCGCGCATCACTGAACGCCAATAGGTAGCCGATGCCCGAAAGTCGGATGTCGAACGTTCCGACCCGTCCGCGATAAAAATCGATCCGCCGCCTGAGAAGATCGGCGAGTTCGATGTGGGTGCGCGGTACGTCGCCGGACGGCACGAGGCGGGCATTATAGACGAAGACGGCCGGTTCGTAGGTAAAGCCGAATACCTCGTCGCGCCAGTTTGCCCAATTGGCGACATGCGCGGTTTCGGCCGACACGTGCGGCGCCGCGCAGCCGTCATTGGCGAGCTTCACGAGTTGGTCGACCGACGGAGACAACAAGATGTCGCCCAGCACCGCGTCCGTCCGACAGGCTTCACTGGCACTCCTTTGCAAGTCGTTGGTGACATATTCAACATACTCGACGGCCACGTTGGGGAAAACGGACTGAAAATCCCGGATCAGTGGTTCCATAGCCGCCAGATCGGTCGCGGCGTGGATCGACAGTCGGTCCTTCTCCGGCTGAGACGAAGGGAAAAATGCGCTGCTTCCTTCAGCAGCTCTTGCCGCGTGACCGATGCATAGGAGGACGGCAGCCATCAAACCGAATGTCGGCAATGTTCCCGTTATCATCCGGTCTTCTCCGTGGCGATGGGCAACGTCAAGGTGACGGTGAACCCTTGCGTGCCCTTCCCGCCATCCTTGCTTGTCTCGCGAAAGGTCAGCGCGCCACCGTGAGCCGCCGCAACCTCCGACGCGATGGCGAAACCAAGACCTGCGCTGCCGTCATGAGATTTGGACGTTTCGAAGCGCTGCGTGACCCGCTCCCACTCGCCCGGCGGAATGCCCGGTCCGTCATCTTCGACCTCGAGATGGGCACGCGTACCGTCCCTGCGTACTCTGACCTCAAGGCGCGACACCACTCCATGACGCAAGGCATTGTCGATGATATTGACGATCGCTTCGCGAAGGCTGACGGCGTCCGCAAGCACGACCGGCTCGTCGTCAGGCGCCTCGAAGGAGACGATAATGTCCGGATCGATAGTTATCGGAACCGCCGCACGGAAAGCGCGCCGTGCGACATCTGCCAGACCGTGCGGCTGAAGCTGCACGGAATCGGCACGATGGATGACCATGGCGTGGCTGAGCAACTGGTTGGTCAGGCGCGCAAGTTCGCTGGCGCGCTGCTGTACGCGATCGAGATGCTGGCGGCTCGACTTGTCCAGCTTGGCTTGACTCAACAGATCGAGCTGCGCCGTTAGCGCTGTCAGCGGCGTTCTGATCTGGTGCGCCGCGTCGGCGATGAAGCGCTGCAGGAGTTTCACGCGCTCGTCGAGCCGACTCATGAAATAATTGATGGAAGTAACGAAGGGCCGCAATTCTCTCGGTACGACGACCGTTACCGGCGTCAGGTCTTGTGGATCGCGACGGCGGAGCGTCGCTCCGAGATGCTTGACCGGTTGCAGAGAATAGCGAATAGCAATCATCGCTCCAGCCAATGCCAATATGCTCATGACCGCCAGGAGGACGGTCGCCCTGAGAGTCAATTCACCCGCGAGCGCGCGGCGGGCTTCCGTGGTCTGCCCAACGATGACATGCGCCCAACCGGATACGGCTGGATCGGACAGTGCGCGCGCCACCACCGCAATCCGAACCGGTTCGCCGCGATAATGCGCCGATTCCAATACCGGGACATCGTGTATTGCGGCCAGATCAACTTCTGTTTGCAGATCGGCATAACCTGTCAGCGTCGCGCCGGAAGGGCCGATCACGCGATAGAAGATGCGATCGCGGCTGGCGAGGCCCAGAAGTTCAAAAGCTGATACCGGCAGGTTGATGATGAGCGAACCGGATTCAACCGTAAGGCTGTCTGCCATCTGGATGGCCGCACCAAGCAGAAGCCGGTCATAGGCGTCATCGGCGGCGGTACGTGCGTAGTACGACGCCGCACTCACCAGAAGAGCCGCACCCAGGCCCAGCACCAGCGAGATGCGGACCGCCAGGCGCGTGAAAAGGGAAGGCTCAGCCGGTATCATCGGAAGCCAGCTGATATCCCACGCCCCGCACGGTAACGATCTGCGCCTTGGCGCCTTCCAGCTTCTTGCGCAGCCGCCCGACATAAAGTTCGATCGCGTTCTGATTGGCCGGCTCGTCAAACCCGAAAAGCTGATCGATAAGTTCATCTTTGCTGAAGACGCGGCCTGGCCGCGACGCCAGTATCTCAAGCAACGTCATCTCGCGTCGTTTCAATTGCACCTCGCGCCTGCCTACTCGCACTGAGCGGCTGCCGCGGTCGAGCACGACATCGCCACACTGTACGATGTTGGTCGCCTCGCCGCTTTTCCGCCGGAGCAGAACACGGGCGCGCGCTTCCAATTCCCGGAAATCGAACGGTTTGACCAGATAGTCGTCGGCGCCGAGATCAAGCGCGCCAACGCGGTCCTCTATCTCGGAACGGGCCGTCAACATCAGAACCGGGGTCGTATTCCTTGCCTGCCGGAGCCGTCGAACGATTTCGAACCCGTCGAGGCTGGGCAGCATGACGTCGAGGATGACGAGATCGTAGCAGGTGAAATCGAGGATCTCTGCGGCAGCACGGCCGTCCGTCTCCCAATCGACTGCGTGGCCGATCGTTTCGAAGCGGCGGCTGATAGCCTCGCCAACGTCGCGCGTGTCTTCGACGAGGAGAATTCGCATGCCGGAGCATTTGCACGGAAGCAGCCGCCTATCAAGCGTCACCTCTTTGCGGAGAGGCGCTTGACATCATCTGCAGATCACGCGTTGGCTTCAGCCCTGTTACCGTCAGCAGTTCAAGCTATCCAATCATTTGAGCTTTATCGACGGGCTGCGTGATGGCGTCTGCCTTCATGTGATCTGCGCATCCACGCCAAGAACGCGGCGCGTCGGTACATGACCCGCGCTGCAAGCCACGGCTGGACCACGCACTTTGCCGCATTCAACGTATTCGACCGCACCGTGATCAGTCGCTAGTAGATGCACCACCATCGCCATCAGGGGATTATGCTTCTGGCGATCGTGATGCTGATAGCGATTGCGCAATGCCATCATTTGCGCTTCAGAGACGTATCCAATTGCGTCATTAAGAGGATATCATGCCGACAGGCGATGGCAGTTTGAGCGACATTCTTGGTATCTTATCGGTTCTCCTACTCGTGGCCGCAAACGGCTTCTTTGTCGCCGCCGAGTTTTCCCTGGTCGCCGTGCGCCGAAGCCGAGTTGCCGAACTCGCTGCGGCTGGGCGGCTGAACGCGGCAGCGCTCCAGCGGGCCGTCGACAATCTCGATGCCAATCTGGCGGCGACCCAGCTCGGCATCACCATTTCATCGCTCGCGCTCGGCTGGATCGGCGAACCTGCTCTCGCGCATCTCGTCGAGCCTCTCTTGATCGGGCTGCTCGGGTCGTTGGCGACTGCGGGCTCACACACTGTCGCCGTCGCGATCGCTTTCATCATCATCACCGCGCTTCACATCGTGCTTGGCGAGCTCGCACCAAAGAGTCTGGCGCTCCAGCGCAGCGAAGACACTGCGCTCTGGGTCGTGCGTCCGCTCGGTCTGTTCCTCTTTCTGCTCAGGCCGGCGATTCTAATGCTGAATGGTCTCGGCAACCTCGTTCTGCGACTCTGCGGCCTGCGCCCGGGAACCGGTGAGGATTCATTGCACTCGCCAGACGAGCTGAAGCTTCTGATCTCGGCCAGTCAGGAAGGCGGGCTGTTGCAGCAGGCGCAGCGGGAGATGGTCGAGCGGGTCTTCAATATCGGCGAGCGCCGCATCAGTGACATCATGACGCCTCGGCCGGATATCGACTGGATCGACGTGAATGATGACCGAACCGAGATTCTTCGTACGATCCGCGATTGCCGCCATGAGCAGCTCCTTGTCGGCAAGGGCGGTATCGATGAACTGCTCGGCATGGTTCTGAAGAAGGACATGCTCGACCAGGTTCTTGACGGGCAGGTTCTCGATCCGATGGCGATCATCCGTGAGCCGCTCGTCGTTCATGAATCAACGCCGATTTTCAAAGTGCTGGAGCAGTTCAGGAAGGCGCCCGTCCGCATAGCAATGGTCCTCGACGAGTACGGAAGTCTGGAAGGAATTGTTACCCAGACCGATTTGCTCGAAGCCATCGCCGGCGACCTGCCCAACATCGAAGGCGAAGAGCCGGATATCGTCGAGCGTGAAGACGGCTCCCTTCTCGTGGATGGTATGATGTCGGCCCAGGACGCGTTCGATCGCCTTGGTTTTCGAGCACGGCCAACTGAAGGCGACTTCCATACGATCGCAGGATTTGCCCTGTTTCGACTAGGGCATCTGCCTGAGATCGGGGAACATTTTGATTATGGCGGCTGGCACTTCGAGATCGTGGACATGGATGGCCGGCGGATCGACAAACTGCTCGCACGAAGGAACTCTCCCACGGGGCGGCAAGAAACATCGGAGTAAGAATGCCCGGATTCCTGCAAGACAGGCGTCGTCATTTTCATTTTTGCGTGGTTGCTCGGCGGGGCCCTTCCTTTATCCCGCAAACCCGGCAGTCGTGGTGGTGATTCTGCCGTTAGTCATGATGACGCGACAGTTGGTTGCCTGCGTGGCTCCCTTCCCTGATGGCCTTTGGAACGGCTTGGGCTACCGGACGGATGGGTTTCGCCTGTATTAAAAAAACTCGCCAACTTGTCCAAAGTGTCAACGGAGCATTGCCCTTGCCTTATCGCCGCTTGGAGTGTGATCGGCAATCGTGGTATCGCAATGCCGGGAGGCGACGATGCGTGTCATTTTCCGATGTGATCCAATGTTGGTCGAGCATTTGCCACGCCCGATCCTCGCGCGCGGCGCGTTGCCGGATTGGCTGCGCACAATGCCCGCTACTTCCTTTTCGGCGATCCACGGCCGCGACATTCGCACGCTCAAGCAGTGCCCGCCCGTTATCGATGCGATGACCTATGGCTTCATGATCCTCCTGCCGTGCGACGTCATCGCCGACAAAGGGACCTTTTCCTAGGACTGGCAGATTCCGGACCCGGTCACCGGGAACCACCCCCGAGCGCCTTTGAGCTTCCACACGCCGGGGCAACTCGCAGGCAGCCCGTTTGCCACTCCCGGTCAAGCCGCCCTCAAATTCAACAGCTTCTGGACCATACAGGTCGAGGACGGCTGGTCGCTGTTCGCGACGCATCCGGTCAATCGCGACGATCTGCCCTTCAGGCTGGTGACGGGCCTGGTGGATTCCGACCGGTTCAACGATGGAGGCATTAATTTCCCGGCGGTCTGGACTGAGCCCGAGTTTTCTGGCTTGCTCAGGAAAGGAACCCCGGTCGCGCAGTGCTTTGCGGTTCCACGGGTTGAGCCGCAGCTGGAATACGAGGTGTTCGATGAAAAGCGGCAGGCATCGTATGCGCAGACGGTCGCCGATGTCCTGTCAACGCCCGGTGTGTACCGCAAGCGGTTTCGCGCCAGGCGGGGACGCTCCACCAGCGAGTGAGCGACGCAGCGCTTCCTCATCAAGCCATAGCCGGCCGCTGGACGCCGATGTGAGTGCCATGGCGATGACGCCGAACGTGGATGGGCGCAGACTGTAGGCAATCGAATACGCAGCCATGGCCCCGTCGAGGTCGCCGACTTCCTGCAGGACGACACCCAGATTGACGGCAGCTTCCGGGGCGTCCGGGCTCATCTTCAGCACCCGCCGATAGGCTTGAGCGGCGCTGCCGAACTTGCGCATGTCCTGACGCACCAGCCCGAGGTCAAACCACGCAGCCGGATGCCCACCGCCGGCGACAGCGCGTTCGAGGAAGCCCTCCGCTTCGGCAGGCGCACCGCGTTGCCAGGCAAGGCGCCCGAGGCGCGCCGCTGCCTCCTAGGATTTCGGATCCCGCTGCAAGACAAGTGTCCAGCATTCGCGCGCGGCCGGGGCGTCGCCTGCCTGATCAAGGGTACGTGCTCGCTCGATGAGGATTTCCGCCTGCAATGATAGCTTGGCTGCGCGATCCAGCTGTTGCAACGCCGCTTCAAACCTGCCTTCGGCCCGGGCAATCCTGCATGCCAGAATCAAGGCAGGCACATTGTCCGGGCGAACGGCAAGGCTCGCTTCGATGCGCGCGCACGAGCCCCCGGCATGTCTGCCCTTGCGAACAGGAACGCCGCCAGAAGATGGCAAAGCGCTGGATCGCCCGGGTGCTGCCCCAGGCCCAATGCGCACAGATGCATCGCTTGGTCGTGATTACCGGAATTGAAAGCAGCCACCGCCCGGCGGATCAGATCGCCACTATCGCTTTGATTGTGCGCGTTGTTGCTCGGACGCTCACTGGCAGTCATGTCCTCAAGCGCCCGATGTCGATTCCAATCATGTTTGGCGGGGCCGCTTGCCATGAATCGAGCAGAGTAGCCGATTTGGAGCCTCGCTTGTCATCACGCTTAACCGCTTCCAAAGGCAAGAAGGCCACAATCCGCCCCAACTGCTGCTCCCGTGCCCTTGGGCACACACGCTCTAGTGACGACCATTCTATGAGCGCGCTTGTAAATATTGGCTACTCGCAAGGGATGTCCATAGGCGTTCGTCAAATTCCAGCAAAAGCGGTCTCATGTTGACCAGCTTTTCCGGTGTAAATCTGGTCAGCGGTCCAGAAACAGCCAGCGCTCCGGCCAAGCCCTCGCTGCCTGAAAAAACCGGTACGGCCATCGTCGCTGTTTCAGAATCTCCCTCCCCGAGCGATACAAACGGAATCTTCGCCATAAGAGCTATTCGCATTCTAGGCTTAGCGAGACTAAACCGAGCAAGCACTTGGCCAGCTGCATGATGGTCAAGCGAAAGCACATCGCCCTCTCGGATTTGATCCCGGATCAAATGGCGACAGTCTGCACGAAACAGGCAAATGCTGCGATTTCCCTCCTTTCGAAAAAACGATGCGCTTTCATTCGCCCGTTCAACAAGGCTCAAAAGGAGAGGCCGAACGAAGGCCTCCATCTTAAAACGACGACGGTAGAATGAGCCCAATATCATCGGCGTAGGGCCGGCAGCAAAGCGCTTGTCCGCCATGCGAACAATGTAGCCACTCCGGACAAGGGATTCCGTTAACCGAAGGATCGTGCTTTTGTAGAGGCCTGGTCTAGAAGAAATCTCGGCCAAGCTTAAACCTTCGTCGCGCTCTGTGAAGCACCCGAGGATCGAAAGCGCGCGATCGACAGCTTCAACCCCTCCCGCTCTTGTGTCTGCTTGGAGCCTGCCGGACATAATGTAGGGAGCACAACACTGGCGCGTCGGTTGCGGCAGGCTGCGTTACAGCTTCGCTAGGCATCCAGGTTTGGCCGGTATCCGGATTCAGGAAGGATGATCGCAGAACGCGGATCTCCAGATGTCAAACCCCGATGGTCCCCGGCGCGGATCGTGAACAGCGGAGTTTCCGCCACATCCTCGGCTGCCGCTACTGTCAAAACAATGCTTGCGGGCGCCACTGCGCTCATGGCAACAAACGGGCTAATCTTTGTTGACATTTCTCGTCATCGATGCCTGCCATTATAGCCACGACCGTTCAGGACGGAATCGATGCGGCGCAAGATCGCCTTGGAATATCGAGGTAGGCGATAGCGAACCTCGGTCGTCTGAGTATTTTGGCGGGCTGAACTAGGAGGCTTGAGGTGTGTAACACGCGTTGGGCCATTGGTCGCTCGACAGCGGCCGAAATCATGGAGCTGAGGTTTGATGAATAAGATTGCCTTACTTCCTCTGGTGACGTATCCGGAAGCGAATTCCACCAAAATCGCCTTAAACGCAATCGCGGTGGTCAAGCACATTGGCGCGGCGCTTCACGCATTAACGATCAATGTCGATATCCCGGGTATTTCCAACCCGGTGTCGAGATACTTGATCAACCTTCCCGAAATGATCCGGGAGACAGAAGCGACCAGCCGCAAGCACGGGCTCGATTTGCTGGAGGCATTGAAAGCTGAAGCGGCACGTGTCGGATCGTCCCTGACAACCGAGGAGATTGCTGTTCAGCCGGCATCTGTCAGCGATGTTGCGGCAGTGAAGTCACGCTATTTCGATTTTGCTTTGATTGGGTTGGAGCCAAATAACCAGACTGCGCGCATGACCGTTGACGCGGTTCTGTTTGGTTCGGGCCGACCGACCATAATTCTGCCGGAAAGCGCAAATGTTGGTGCAATCGATCATGTTATCATCGCTTGGGATGGGAGTCGCGTTGCGGCCCGGGCCGTTGCCGACGCGTATGAGTTTCTGCAATGTGCGGCAAAGATAACCGTACTGACGGTGACAATCGAAAAGCCGCTGCGCGATATTGGCGAAAGCCTTGCTTTAAGCCTGAGAATGCGTGGCCTTCCCGCTGAGGGAGTCTCAATCGATACGGAAGATCGCCCCATTGGCGTTACGCTTCAGGAGCGCGCTGTCGGCATGGGCGCCGATCTGCTTGTCATGGGTGCGTACGGCCATTCCCGGATGAGAGATTTTGTCGTGGGTGGCGCAACCAAGGGCGTTCTGGGCGATCTGCGCCTGCCTGTCCTTTTGTCGCACTAGAAATCTGCAAATCTGGCCTCGAGTAGCGGCGGCAAGTTGGCTCCTACGGTTGCGCCAGCGGCATCAAAGGAACCAGCTACGAGTTCAAGACGAAACCGTGCCTAATTCTCTTGAGTTGCGGATTGTTTCGCCTTCGAAATTCGAACTCGAACTGAACTGGGGAGCATACCCGTTCGCGCCGCCTACGATTGATTCCTGCCCTTGCCAGAGGCAGACAATGACGGTCCGCCTTTGGTGCCCATCAAATCCACGCCTGCAGCCATTTGAGGCCGAAGGCGCCGGGAGCCAGAATACCTGTGGCCCAGACGAAGGCTGAGGTGATGTTGGCAATCTGAAACGTCAAGGCGGGCATCTTACAGATGCCCGCCGCCAATGGCACGGATGCGCGCAAAGGACCGAAGAAGCGCCCAAAGAACACCCCGGCCACCCCCCATCGCTCGAAGAACAGGTGACCGCGCGGAATGAGGTTTGGATAACGTGACAGGGGCCAATAGTGCGAAACCCCGTTTCCCAACCGCGTGCCGATCCAGAAGGACAGCCAGTCCCCCAATGCCGCCCCAATGGCGGCGGCAAGCCACAGGGGCCAGAATGCGATACCGCTTTCGCCGATGAGAAAACCGACACCGATCAGGATCACGGTTGCAGGCAACAACAGAGAGATGAACGCCAGCGATTCCCCAAAGGCCAGCACGAGCACCAGCGGAACACCCCATGCTTCATGCGTCCGGATAAACGCGATCGTCGCTTGCGTGACCTCATCGAGGCTCATTCATCACTTTCCAATTCGCACCAAGCGTGACCGACGGTTGACATCTCACCATATCGGTCCCTCTGGCAAAGACCTGCCGCGCAGGAAACCGAAATCGTGCAGACGTGTAGCGGCCGAGCAACGCACACGGCGCAAGTAACCATTCAGAAGGATCTTCCTCCCGCTCTGATTGACAGAACCCACGGGATCGACCTTAACTCATTCTTAACAAAGGTGGTTGGGCGGGTCGGATGAGTTCCTCACGAGTGCGGTTGTGCGCACGGTTGGGCGGCGGTGCGGTCGTTGCAATCATTGCGATAATGTCCACGTGGTCGGCGGCGACGGCTTCACAGTCGATGCCGATCGGTGGCTTTACCTCGCAGCCGATCGGTCACTACGATTTCTGCAAATCCCATCGGGCCGAATGTGAGATCCGCTCACGCGACAATGGTCCGGAGCACATGACCGGAAAACTCTGGCGGCAGATTACGAGCGTTAACCTGACGGTCAACAACAACGTCAAGCCGATGAGCGATCTCGACCAGTACGGACAGGACGAATTCTGGGCTTATCCGGACAGTGGTTTCGGCGATTGCGAAGACTATGCGCTGGAAAAGCGTCGCCGTCTGATAAACCGCGGCATTCCTGTGTCGGATCTGCTGATGACGGTTGTTCGCAAGCCCGACGGCGAGGGTCATGCAGTGCTGACTGTTCGTACCGACACGGGCGACTTCATCCTCGACAACCTCACCGACACGGTGCGCCGCTGGGACCAGACCGGCTACCGCTTCCTGAAGAGGCAAACCGGCACCGACACGGGGCGCTGGGTCTCCCTCGATGGCGACAACCCGCTGGTCAGCGCAATCAAGTGACGGTAGTGTAACAGTTCACCCCAAAGTTGACGCCTTGCCGAAAGAGATCTCTGTGGCTGATGCGCAGCCTGCTCTTCGTCTTAGGTCGGAGTGTTCGTCGTTGTTAAGGCTTTGTGTCCGGCTTCGCCTGATTGCTGCTCGCCCCCTTCGACGAGCACACTCAATGGTGCTGTCGCCTCCGGGCAGCCGCTCTGAATTTTTTTCCATGACGAAATGTTGAGAACCATGTCGCATTGCGCGAGTTCCGGTCCAGACGGCAATTGCAGACAGGCGAATTCACTTGTGATGGAACGTCCGGCCGTTGGCGAGGCACTGACATTCTGCCCGCGCGGGCGTTGCAACAAGCGCCACGAAAACCAGGATGCAAGAGGCATGGAACGTCCTCATGCGAAATCATAGCACGATCCGGAGCGGGCGCCAGATCGCCCAGCATGAGCTACAGCGCCGTGATGATGACCAACGCAATCGCGACCGCGGTGGCATGGGAACCGGCGTTGGCGAGCGAGCCCGGGAGGCCACTCAGCAGAGGCTCGATCAGATGCACAGATCAGCACCCGTCGCCGGCCGCTCCGGCGCCCGTGAGCAGTAGCGCCATTAGTGCGGCGAGAACTCGGACGCTCCGCCTCGCCCAATTTCGACCCTCTCACGCCCTCGGCAACGCAACCCTGGATGAGGACCGGGTCATTCCACACGCAAATAACCGGTCAGGCCGCTCTTCTGATGTTCAATGACGTGGCAATGGAATGCCCAATTACCCGGATTGTCAGCGACCAACGCCACTTCCATCACTTCTTGCGATTTAAGAAGGGCCGTATCTGTTACAAGCGACGCAATTTTGCGCTTGTCGGAGCGTAGCAGACGGAAAGACATACCGTGCAAATGGATCGGATGATCGTTCGGCGTTTCGTTGCGAAGGCGCAGAACATAGCTTTTGCCTCGTTTTAGAGCCGCGAGCGGATCAACTGGCCCCGGCGCGTCCCCTCGCCAGGCGACGCGGTTGATCGACCAGAAGGTGTAGCCGAGCGTGCCGCAAACACCCGGCGCCGGCGCATCACCATTGGGCGACCAGCCAAAGACGAAGTCCATTGTCTCGGGATCGGCAAGATCCGGCTCCGGTACGCGATTCGGCCGCAGCGGCTTGAGTTCGCCAAGCGTCCGCCCCGCGCTGGCGCCGATAGGCCGGAATCGGACGAGAACGCGAGGTCCCTTGGCTGTTCTGAGATTCAGGCTGACGATCTCGTCTTCGCCATCAGGCACGCGGAGGGCGACATCGGCGCGCTGGCCGGGCGCGATGACAATGCCCCGAGGCGCAACAGGCTGCGGCAGCGGGTTGGCATCAAGAGCGATCACTTTGGCCGTTCCGCCATCGAGGTCATAAGTGCCGATACGGGTGACATCCGTGACTGCCAAACGCAGGCGCACAAGGCTGCCCGCTGGCAGATCGTAAATCGGGGTGACTTCCCAATTTACCGTCGAGACCGTACCCAGCGTGCCGCCGCGCGCAGCGTTGCGTGCCTTGAACAATTCGATGAACTGGCCGTCTTCGCCGAGACGGAAGTCGCGTATATTGAGCGGCAAATCCTGGTCGAAACCGGCATCTTCGTCATCTTCGACAACAAGCATGCCTGTCAGACCGCGGGCCATCTGATCGAGCGTGTTGCAATGCGGATGATACCAATAGGTGCCGGCATCCGGCGGTGTCAGAGTGTAACGGAAGCTTTCGCCCGCCGCGATGGGACGCTGGGTGAGATAAGGCACGCCGTCCATGGCATTGGCGATGCGCAATCCATGCCAGTGCACACTCGTCGCTTCATCGAGATCATTGACCACGTCTATGGAAAACGGCCTACCTCGCAATAAACGCAGAGTGGGCGGCGGCCCGCCCGCACCGAAACTCATCATCCCTTTGGTGACGGTGCCGGGCAAAATCGACCGACTGATCGCTGAAACCCGCAAGGTCAGATCGGCTGCTACGGCCCTGCCGGCAATCAGCCCGCCTGCAGCGCCGACAGCTACTGCTGCCGTGCCGCCCAGCAAGAATCCCCTGCGCGACATTCCCGACATGAAGCAGCCCTTTCAGTGGAGTATAGCGGACGTGGTGTTGTTGTCTCTTCGTTCACGAATTTCGAACCCTGGCAATGATTCAAGGTCAAGGTGGCGTAGTCTCCGAAGGACTTCAACTGAAGTTGGAGTTTCACTTGCTTTTTGATGATTGCCACACAACGTCGCACTGAGCCGCGAGGCGTCTACGTGGCAGCTCTCGCCGAACGGCGTGTTGTGGGTGTAGCGTGCCCGATTGGCAGGAGTTACGACGCAAGCTATCCCCTTGCCGGAAATGGGCTCGCCTGAAATAGCACATTTGAAGCGGCCACCGTCTCTTAAACGCCCATAAACGCAAACGCCCATAGACGCTCATCACTCGTCAGCGCTCTATCTCGGCCCATTTCTGCTCGCCGCAGGATCGGTGCAAATACGGTCATCCAATTTCAATAACGGAACCCTGTAATGCTGCCGTCACATACGGTGGCTAGGCGGATGCAGGGCGCCCTGCCCGTCCAACCTCTGGAGACAACCATGCGCGCTTTGCCGACTGTCATGGCGCTTGCGGCCCTGCTGGGCACGCAGCCCGCTTTCGCCGAATTCGTCACAGCTTTCGATTTTCCGCAGCCGAAAGACACCAGCGAATTTTACACGGTTATCGAGATTCCGGCGGGAAGCATCACCAAATATGAGATCGATGCCGAGACAGGCCATGTCGTCGTCGATCGATATCAGTCCATGCCGGTCGTCTATCCGGCCAACTATGGTTCCGTTACCAGTTCGTTGGGCGGCGACGGCGACCCGTTGGATGCGCTTGTCTTCACCCGGGAACCCGTTGTGCCCGGTGCTCTGATCAAAGTCCGCGCCATCGGCGTGCTCAACATGGTCGACGGCGGCGAAGCGGATGACAAGATCATCGCTGTGCCGGCTACGGATATCGATCCGCAATATGACGGGGTCAAGACCATCGATGATCTTCCGGCCATCGAACGACAGCGCATCGAGGCATTCTTTCGAGTTTACAAGCAGCTACCTGAAGGCCGCAAGGCCGTTGAGCTGAACGGCTTTGGTGGCGCCAACGTCGCCATCGACATGGTTGGCAAAGCCATTGAAAGCTACCGGAACAAGAAGGACTGACAGGAAAGCAGAATCTCAACAGGAAGCTCATCCATAGGGCTGGTTCCTAGCGGTGTTGGAACACCGCTAGGGTATGCGTTGGGCTTGCGTCGCACTGTTGGATGCGCGCAAACTGCGCTTCGCTTTAGCTCCGGGCGTTTGCTGTTGATAAAGCCAAATCGTTGGCTTTATCTCCGCCTTCGCCTGGTTTCTGCTCGTCCCCTTTGACAGGCAAGCCAAACGGCGCCGTCGCCTCGGGGCATCCATCCTGAATTTTTTTCCATGACGAAATGTTGAGAACCATGTCGCACTGCGCGAGTTCAGGACCTGACGGCAATTGCAGACAAGCGATTTCGCCGTGATGGAAAATGTGGCCGTTGGCGAGGCACTGGCATTCGGCCCGCGCGGGCGTTGCAGCGAGCGCCGCGAAAACCAGAATGTAAGAGGCCGGGATCGTCCTCATGCGCAAGATCATAGCACGATCCGGAACTGTCGCTAGTGTGAACGCTTCACAAGTAACTCGGCGGAGAACTCGTACCGCGGGCGCTCACGATCCTCAATCGTCGTTCGCGTCGGGTTTTGCCCTGTTGTCCGTATTTTGTGGCCCGAATCAAAGGCACGGCCAAGCGACCAAAATGACCAGCAAATCCATCGGCATGCCGCGCCCAACGACACCTGCCAAACTGCCGGCATGCATGACGAGCAGCGTTGTTCGAACCGACGGCCGCGATGATGCGCGACACGTTCAGGTTGAGGGAATGCGCGGGTCCTGAACGAGATAGAGCCGCGCAGTCGGCGTGAAATCAGTCACCAGGAATGAGAACGAAACCGTGCTCAGCGGATCGACCTCGCCTTTCCGGAACAGAAGATGGTCATAAGGTTCGAATTCACGACTGAATTCGGCGAAACTATCGGACCGAATTGCATCCGTTTCGCGGCGCGCCTGGTCGAACGAAAGCCCGTCGCTGGAATCGCTTGGCTGGTTGAGAATCTCCTGCAACTCGAACTCGAATTCGACCCAGGCGTGACCGCTGTTGTTGAGGGCAACGATCCTTAGGGAAATGAACCCGGTGGCATAGTTGCCGGAGGCACCGAATGGCTGAACCGGCCGGATGGCGCGTATGGTGAGGGTTACCGGGCTTGCCGACTCGAGTTCCTCGGTGATCACGACGGGATCGGCCCTTGTTCCGGCTCCCGAAGCGGCAATGATCCGGAATCCGCCGAGTTCGTCGGAAAAGGAGTAGGCGCCTGCTTCAAATATTCTGGGCCTTGTGCCATCGGCTCCAGCGAGGAGTCCGCTTGCTGCGAGCACGGTTGCGAATATCCCTACCAGACGTGCGCCTGATATTCGGGTTGACGAGTGGTGCCACATGGCTCGAAGTATGAACGACATTCCCGCGGCCGCATACTGGAATGGCTCAGGCGAGAGGCTATGATGGTTGGATTTGGCGCCGTAGGTCGAGGCATTCAACCGGATCGGTCGCCACAAACCAGCGGAGAGGTTGTCGCTGCCGGCGATTGCGCGAGAGGACGTACCGATGTTCGGACTTGGCATGACCCACCTGTTGGTTATCTTCGTGGTGGCGCTGGTTGTTTTCGGCCCGGAGGAGCTTCCAAAAGTCATGCGATCGGCGGGGGCAATGATGAAGACATTCAATCGGATTGCGGGCGATTTTCGAAAGCAGTTTGACGACGCCGTACGTCAAGCCGAGAAGGAACTCGACCTGCAGGAAACCCGCTCGATGCTTCAGAATGCGATGGAGGACGTGCCGCGAAGCGCTGACAAGGCCATAGTAGGGAAGGACAGCAATCTCGATCCGGCCGCTGAGCGGGGCGCAGAATCTGAACTGACATCGGTCACGGCCAAGGATGCGAGGTTTAATGCCGAAACGTCATCAAACCAGTGATCGGGCAGAAGAGCAGTCGCCCATCGGAACCATCGCGAGGCTCCCAGCCGCTCCACCTTCACCGTTTCGGTTTCGCCGACTGCGCGCCGGGACTCAAAACCTCATCTCGGGCATTCCCCTCGCTGTAAAATCCCTTCACAGGTTACCATTGTTCCACCACTGCCGTGCTGCAGCCGTGCTCTGTTTGACAATCGCGTTGCTGACTGCGGCGGTCACCGACGTCGGCTCCGCTTCAGCGCATCGCAACGCGCTCTGGCAGGTTGTGCAGACCTGCGCTCTTGCCGCAGCGCATCTTGGCAGCGCTTTCCCCTGCGAGGAAGTGATCCTGCCCAGGCAGGGCGTGCCTGGATCAGCTCTCATTAAATCACCCCGATACCGGACCGAGTTTCTGTTGACGCCACTTACGGCTGTTGCCGGCCTTGAAAGCCCGTCTGTCCGTTGGCAGGGCAGTTCCCAACTCTGGAATCGGGCATGGAAAGCACGAAGCAAGGTCTCGGCGAGCCTCGGACGTCACCTTCCACGAACGGCCATCGCCATGGCTGTGAATTCCAGGACTGAGCGATCCCAGGATCAGTTCCACATCCATATCGATTGCGTTGCGGTGTCGGTGGAAAAGAAACTTGTCCTGAAGGGGCCGAAGGTGGAAGGTCCGTGGCAGCTTCTCCCTTTGGCTCTGATGGGGAAACGCTATTGGATCAAGGCAGTCGACAAGCCGGATTTGGAAACGACCAACGTAGTCGGCATCATCGCTTCCGGCCTGCCGCAGGCCCGGGGCGCCATGCATCACGTAAATGTCGTCGTCGTTGGCGCCGAACTCGCCGGCGCAAGACCGGGATTTTACATCCTGACCAATTGGGAAAGCTCAGCGGCCGAGCGCCTTTTGGATCACGACTGCACCTCGCGTTGAGCGCCCACGAGGCAACGGGCGAAGCAATGGCCGCACCCGGACACTCGACGGAAGTCTCAAAGCAGTCTTCGCGGAATGGTATCCGGGCATGGCAAACGACAATCCAAGACCCGATCAGCGCAGCAAAGCTGCGTGACCGCCCCACAGTTCCTCATGCTCTCCTATCTGCAGGCCCGCACCGGCTAACGTCGGCTCTTCGACGATCCGATGAAGCGACAGCCCGAGACGAGCTGCGCACCACGCAAAGGAAGTGCAATTGGCTGAAATCGGGTGGAGCGAGGCGGCGATCCTAGGAGTGGTTCAAGGACTGACGGAATTTCTTCCGATCTCCTCAAGCGCGCATTTGCGGATCGTTGGTGAATTCCTGCCACCGGCCGGCGATCCCGGCGCCGCATTTACCGCCATTACGCAGATCGGGACCGAGATCGCGGCCCTGATCTATTTCCGCCATGACATCATCTGCATCATCGCCACATGGCTGCGTTCCCTGGCCGGCCGCCGTGAACGGCTGGACCCGGATGCCCGCATGGGATGGCTGGTGATCATAGGGACCCTGCCGATCGGCATCCTAGGACTATTGCTGAAGAACCTGATCGAAGGTCCGGCCCGCAACCTCTATCTCACGGCAACCATGTTGATCGTCTTCGCGCTGGTTCTCGCGGCCGCCGACCGGCTGGGCGCCAAGCGCAAGGCTTTGCGCGATCTGGGCTGGCGGGACGGCCTTCTGTTCGGCGCCGCCCAGGCGATGGCCCTCATCCCGGGCGTTTCGCGATCGGGAGACACTATAAGCGCCGGACTGCTGATGGCTTACACGCGAGAGGCCGCCGCCAGGTATTCGTTCCTGCTGGCGATACTTGCCGTGCTCGCCTCAGGCTTCTTCCAGCTCTATGCGAGTTGGGGGCAGACAGTCCGGTCGGCGCCGGTCCGACCGCGCTGGCCACCCTGCTGTCCTTCGCGGTCGGCTATGTCGCGATCGTGGGTTTTCTGAAGCTAGTCTCGACGCGCAGCTACATACCCTTCGTCTATTATCGGATCGGGCTCGGCGCCTCGATATTTCTGCTTCTTGGCGCCGGTCTCCTGTCAGCGTCCTGAGATTATTTCGTGCCGCTGACGAGAATGTTCTGTTGGGATTCGATCGCTTCCCAATGGCCGGAGTTGGATCGCGACTGGCGCTTCAGGTAGGGATATCCGGTGTCCGACCACAGCAGGACCTTCGGCTCCAGATTGTCGAGAATGAAGTCACCGGCGGTCGTGTTGACGCTCAGCATCGCGTGCCCCTCGCCGCTCGACTGCCTGACCACCGTTATCCAAAAGGTTTTGCGGGGGCACGCCCTGTCTCATCAGTTCGCGACGTTTTTCCAGCACGATGTCGTCGCAGTCGCCAAATCCCTTATAGGGATACTCCCATTTCTCATCGACACCGGGTATCTATGTCCGTCATGGCCATGATCGTCGTGTTGGCCCTGTTGTTGATTTCGATCAGCGTCTCACACAAGGAGCGGGTCAGTTCGACGGGCTTCGGGTCGCGCGTGACGATCGAGCAATCATCGCGATAGTTCCGACAGTATTCGTAATGACCGATCGCTGCGTTGTCCGTCCGTTTGTTCGCATGAATGTGAGCTGCCCTGCATTCGCCGAGCATGACCGATGACTTTTGCGATCGCTCGTAGGCGTCAACGTATCCGTAAACCACCGCGTCAAGCCAGTGAGCGACATGGAACACAATGGAGTTCCAGAATATTGGTCCTATCCTGACGATAATCTGGGTGATTGCGAGGATTATGCACTGGAAAATCGGCGAACGCTGATGCGAAAGGCCTTCGCGTCTCCAGTCTGCTCTTGACGGCAGTGCGCAAGTCCGATGGCGAAGGGCACGCTGTATTGGCGGTTCGAACCGACAAGGGCGATTTCATTCTCGATAATCTGACCAATAGGGTTCGTCCCTGGTACGAGACGAACTATCACTACCTGAAGCGCCAAGCGGAATACAACACGAGACGGTGGGTTTCCATCTTAAGCGAAGACAATCTTCTCGTCGGCGCGCTTAGGTAACGCGATGCCGAACATTTTTTCCAGCGTCCTTGCATCCGAACACCTTGCCGGCTCGCAAAACCTCCGCCTCTCTGTTATAGGCTCGAAAGCACACTGCCATGACCATATGACGGCACACCCTGCATCCCTTCACGGAGCCGGAGGCTGCCAACGGAGCCTCATGCCAACAGCCAAGCTGCAGCCCTTTTTGATGACGGTGACGATCGTTGCACCTTGTGTCGGAACGGCCCCAGCCGTGGCGCAGACTGTCACAGTCGTCCCGACGGGCAATCGTCTTGCCGAGCAACCGGTGATCCCAAGAGCGTCCGCGCTTCGTTCCAAGGCATTCAACACGACGTACGAGGAGAAGTATCGGGCCATAACCGCCTTGATACGGGACGACCGCAAGCTCGTCGGCAAGATCAGGAAGGCGGCGCTCGCCTATGGCATCGATCCGATCCACATCGTCGCGGCTCTCGTCGGAGAGCACACCTACAATATCAGCGTGGTCGACTCGGTTCAGACCTATTACGTCAAGGCGCTCGCCTATGCCGATCTGAAGTTCTCCTTCAGCTACAGGGGCACTCCGGTCCAGTCATTCGTCCAGCGGCCCGAATTCGCATCCTGCGCTTCTCTCGAAAGCAGCGCGCTGATTTGGAGCTGCCGTGACCAGGTCTGGGAAGAGACATTCCGGGGTCGCAAGGTCGATGGCGTCGACTACGAACCCATCACGTTCCAGCGGGCCTTCTTCCAACCCTTCTATGCGGGGCAGACCTTCGGCCTGGGACAGATAAGCCCGCTTGCAGCCCTGCAGGTCACAGACATGGTCAGCCGGGTCAGCAAGCTTCCCCGATTGTCGCCCGATCGCCCGCAGGCGATCTATCGCGACGTCATGGATCCTGATCGCAGTCTTGTTTACATCGCCGCGATCATCCGGGATTCGATCGATGCCTATCGGGAACAGGGGTTCGATATATCCGGTAATCCCGGAATCACCGCCACGCTCTACAATGTTGGCCAGCCGCGCAGACGTGCACGTGAGTTGAGGCAAGCCGTGACCGACAAGACCGGCCGCACCCTGCCCGTCGAGAACTATTACGGCTGGCTCATCAACGACAGGCTCGAAGAACTCAAGGCGCTTCTCACCGATGGCACGAAATGATCGTGGTTGGTGGCCGGACACTCGCGAACCTGCGTCGGATGGCAGGACAGATTTATGCCGGAAAAGCTGGCTGTCATGAGACCAATTCCGCTTGCATTTGGCGAACATCTATCGACATCAGATGGAAGCAAACAGTGCACTCAAGCGAACTCATAAAGCGCGCCGGAATTGCCGGTCGCGTGCAAGATGGCCAAGCGAGGTATCGTGTGTCGATTACCATGCGGCTCCAAACTGAGAATGGCTTACCCAGCGCGACGTTCTGAAAATCACATATTTGAAAGACAAGGTGGCGTTTGGCATGCGCCTCTACGGCTTGACTGACTGAGGGGGTGACATCGCCATGCTTGATCCGATCGTGAATTTCTTCACCCGGATTTTCCAGTGGATCGGCCGCGGCATCGGCTTAGCCATCGGCGTCATCCTGTGGCCGTTCGTGTGGGCCGGGCGTTGGTATACGCAGCGCGGCTGGATCCTGAAGGCAGTGGTCGGCCTGGCGCTGCTGATGCTGATCGGCCTCTACGCCAATTTCTTCTACGCCACCCAGTGGTGGAACAATTTCAACCCGAACTATCCCGACACCTATATATTCGAGAAGCGCAACCTGTCGGCCGGCGAGCAGGTCGCCGCCGGTGCCAGCACCGACGCCGCCAGGACCTGTGGCAATTCGGCGATCGCCCAGTTGGCGGCCGACCTGACCGACTTCAACGTCAACCAGAATGCCTGGGTGTCGTCGATGATCCTCTACAAGCTCGGCCTGTTCGGCATCGACTGGGACCACACGCCGTTCATGGACAACAAGGCGTCGTTCCAGCGCGGCATCAACCAGGCGGTGCGGCGCACGGCGACCGAGCTTGCCGACAATCTCGGCCGCGTGCGCACCACCTCGCAGATCGACGCCGACCTGCAGGACGCGCGCGGCAATCTGCAGTTCGATGAGGAAACCTGGTATTTCGGCCTGAACCCGTTCGGGCCGAAGACGCCGACGCCGAGCTACTATCGCGACGCGGTGCGCAAGCTGCGCGCCTTCAACGCCCGGCTGGAAACCTGCCAGACGGTGTTCGATGCCCGCGCTGACAATCTCAAGCAGTATATCGACCGCATCTCGTCCGACATCGGTTCGACCTCGGCGATCCTCAAGGAGCGCGCTGAGCACTACAACAATGGCTGGTTCGATTTCCGCGCCGACGATCGCTTCTGGTTCGCCTATGGCCAGCTCTATGCCTATTACGGGCTGATGAAAGGCGCCGAGGCCGATTTCGAGGACGTGATCAACGAAAAGCACCTGCAGAGCCTGTGGGACACGATGGACTCGCAGTTCGTCTCGGCGCTGCGCATCCAGCCCTTCATCATCGCCAATGGCCGCGAGGATGGCTGGCTGTTGCCGAATCACCTAACGACAATTGGCTTCTACATGTTGCGCGTGCGCTCGAACCTGGTCGAGATCAGCAACGTTCTTGCGCAGTAACTCGGTGGATGAAGCGCTCGAGGGCATCGAGGCATTGGGACCGGTAACTTCTCTGGGGTGAGCGCGGCCACGATTTGTTAGCGCCGACTGGGCCATCACCGTTACTTTGTTTAAGGCGGCGGCGATGGCGGTGGAATGGACGATCACGATCGAGAGCAGGAACGAATTCGGCGATGTCGAAACGAGGTCCGGATCGACAAAAGCGATGAGCGTCCGCGTGGCGGAGACCTTGACCTGTCGATCAAAGATGGCAAGAAGATCATGGCCGCCCTGCAAACAGTGGTCGCGACCTAGGAGGCGAAAACCTACACCCTGTTTCGACGGGTCTGTCCGGATTGCCACAATTTTCGGCCGGTCAAGGACTATACGACGCGTCGAATTCAAACGGTGTTCGGCACAGTGGAGGTTCGCAATCCCCGCTGGGTGTTGTGCCGGGATTGCCATCCAGGGATGGACGCCGCATCCAATGGTATCGAGGTTCCCGACCTGTTGAGGGAAGTGCATGAATGGACCGGCTTTGCGGATAGCTTCACGCATGTTCGCACCGGCGACGTCCCAAGAGATGTCTCGGCCATGCTGGCCGGCGTACTGGCGGATGCGACCAACCTTGGTCCGAAACGGATGGCCAGCGCGTCCAAAGGCATCAGCGCTCACCAGATCAGTTGGATGAGAACCTTCCATGCACGGTCGGAGACCTACCGCGCGGCGCAGGCCTGCGTGACGGACGCCCACACCCGCCATCCGCATTCTCGCCTTTGGGGCAATGGCACGACGTCATCATCTGACGGCCAATTCTTCCGCGCGAGCGACCGAGCCGCAAAGCGCGGCGACATCAATCTGCATTACGGCAGCGAACCCGGCTCAAAGTTCTACAGCCACCTTTCCGATCAGTACGGCTACTTTAGCATTCTGCCCATCAGTCCGACCGAAAGTGAGGCTGCTTATGTGCTCGATGGGCTATTCGATCAGGACACGGTCCTCGACATCCAGGAACACTTTACCGATAGGGGTGGCGCGAGTGATCACATCTTCGGTCTGTTCGCCCTCATAGGCAAACGCTTCGCGCCGCGACTGCGCAACCTCAAGGACCGGAAGTTCCACACGTTCGAGAAAGGCGATGCATACCCGGCGCTGTCGAACCACATCGGGGCGCCGATCAACACCACCCTGATCCTCGAGCACTGGGATGATCTCCTCCATCTGGCGGCGTCGATCACCACGCGATCCGTAGTGCCGGCCACGATCCTGAAGAAACTATCCGCATCTCCGAAGGAAAGCCAACTCGCACGAGCGCTACGGGACTCGGCCGGGTCGAGCGATCGCTGTTCATGATCGAATGGTACTCAAGTTCGGCGGCGTTGCCAGGCCGGCCTCAACAAGGGTGAGGCTGCGCATAAGCTGAAGCGCGCCGTTTTCTTCCACGAGCGTGGTGAAATCCGTGACCGGTCCTTCGAAAGCCAGGCGTTCCGCGCCTCCGGCCTCAACCTCGTCGTCAGTGCGATCGTAGGAATGCGGTCTATATCGAACGGGCCCTTACCTACTTACGCAAAACGCATCGCGAGATTCCGGATCATCTGCTCAAGCACGTATCGCGGCTGAGTTGGGAGCACATCAACCTGACCGGCATCTACACCTGGGATGCAGAACATCAGATGCCTGAAGGATTCCGTTCGCTCAGACTTCCGGCTCGGTTACGCCACGCCGCATGACGTTCATGCTCCGTTCGACGTTAGCGTGTCGCTGGGAACGGTTCTTGTTCCGACCCCCTACTCGCTGGGTTACACAAGCAGCCAACTGTTCCGACGGGTCCTATTTCCCCAGGTGGCCCTCACGGCAATTCCCGAGCTGACCACCTCGATGATGGTCATCATGAAGGCGCTTTCACTCGGATTCGCCATCGAGGTCGTCGATATCTTCGCGCAGTCCCAACTGATCGCCGCGCTGAACTTCTACTACCTCGAAGCCTTTGTGATTGCCGTCGTGATCTACATGGTGATCGCCTATGTCGTCATACAGATCGCCGACAGGCTGGAGCAATCCCTCCGGGTGTGGACGTGAGGCATGCATGTGGGACAGGATCGCCAAGCTTCGGGATTACTCTCGTCACGGTAGGGGCCGCCGACCGTCGCGCGCGCTGGGCGCGCTATTTCTCATCGCCGTTGGCCTCTATGTCGGATACCATGGCTGGACAGGACTATCCGCCGCGGGGGCCTGATGCGCTCATGCTTCAACTCAAGACCGCAATCCGAGATAGCGAGCCAATCATGAAATCCGAGACAGCAGCCACCGAAAGCGTTGAGCCGGCGCCTAAGACGGTTCCATCGGGTTGGCGAGTGTTGATGACGCGCGAACGCTGGACCGAAGTCGCGCGCATCATTTTTACCGGCTTGATGGCGTTGCTGTATTGGCAGCAGCTCATTCCAATACAAGCCTTGTGGGTGGCGGTTGCCATCGGCTTGTATCCGCTTGTCAAAACCGGCGCCGTTGATCTCGTAAAAGAGCGCAAGATCGGTACCGAAATATTCGTCACCATTGCCACGGTGGTGGCGCTGAGCGGAGGCGAGACCGTCGCCGGCGCGGTCCTCATGGTGATCATTTTGATCGCGGAGTTCATCGCCGATCTGAATATGGAACGAGCGCGAGCCTCGATCAAAGACCTGATCGGCTCAGTGCCGCAGGTGGCGCTTGTGCGGGACGCAGGTGGCGAACGCATGGTCCCGATCGAGAATTTGCGCGCGGGCGACGTTGTCTTGGTGCGGGCCGGCGAGAAGATCCCGGTCGACGGCACCGTCGTCGGTGGAGCGGCTTCGGTCAACGAAGCATCGATCACAGGAGAGAGCATTCCCAAGGACAAGAGCGATGGCGCCGATGTCTTTGCCGGAACCATCGTCGAATCCGGCGCCCTCGACATCGAGACCGAGAAGGTTGGTGCCGACACCACCTTTGCCCGCATCATCAGTCTGGTCGAGAATGCCGAAGCGGAAAAGGCACCCGTCCAGAAACTGGCGGATAAGGTCGCGTCATGGCTGATCCCGGTCGTGCTGATCTTCCTCGTTGCGGTTTATCTTTATACCCGCGACGTTCGGATGATCGTCACTCTGCTGATTTTCACATCACCTGCCGAACTCGGATTGGCGACTCCTCTGGTGATTATCGCAGCCATTGCGCGAGCCGCACGCAGTGGAATTCTGGTCAAGGGGGGCGTCTATCTGGAGTCTTTGGCCAAGGTCGACGTCCTGGTGTTCGACAAGACAGGCACCCTGACGGCGAACAAGCCCGAGGTTGTCGGCGTGGAGATGCAGGACGGCACGCTTTCGGAAGCTGATCTGATCAGCCTTGCCGCCGCCGCCGATCGGCGCTCCGCTCACCCCTTGGCGAAAGCGGTCGTCAACTATGCCGCCCGGATGAAAATCGATGTCCCGGAACCGGAGCAGTACGAGCAGTTGCAGGCGCGCGGTGTGAAGGCGACGGTCTCCGGACGCACCGTGCTGGTCGGGAATGCATTGTTGTTGCGCGAGGCCGGCGTGCCGCTTTCCGATGCGATCGAAAAGGGCGGACAGACGCCGGTTCACGTCGCGGTCGATGGGAAATTCGCTGGCGTGATTTTTATTGCCGACACATTGCGACCAGGTGCGCGCGAAGCGCTGGCAAAGCTCCGTGCAACCGGGGTCAAGCGCATGGTGATGGTGACGGGTGACAATGAGGCCACAGCGCGGACCATCGCCAACGAGCTCGGCGTGGATGAAGTGCGTGCCAATCTGATGCCGCAGGACAAGGTCGCCGCCATCGCCGAATTGCAAAAGCAGGGCCATCGCGTGGCGATGGTCGGCGACGGGATCAACGACGCGCCGGCGCTGGCACGCGCCGATGTCGGCATTGCGATGGGGGGCGGCGGCACGCAGGCAGCGCTGGAAGCCGCCGACATCGCATTGATGAAGGATGACCTGGCAAGAATTGTCAGCGCCCGCGCGATTGCGCGACGCGCTTACCGGACAATTCAGGAGAATATCTTCGTCGGCGTTGGTGTTGTGCATGTTTTGGGCATTACCGCAGCGCTGATGGGCTGGATCGGTCCTATCCAGGCAGCGATTTTGCACTTGGGGCCAGATGTCCTGGTGTTCCTGAATTCGGCAAAACTGCTGCGCGTTCGAATCCAAGATGTTTAAGCGCATCTCTTTGAAGCCTAAGGCTTCGAACCGAACTAGCCAAAGCGGTCATTCGATTCGTCCGATCGGATGACTGCTACTGGCGCATGTGGTCGGTTGGCGCGTTCATAGATCAGATTGCCTGATGAGGCTCGGGAAGGTCCGGCCGGGGGTGGAAAACCGCCGTTCAGCGCCCTATGCGAGCACGAAATTCGGCAGTCGAATTGGTGCGTGGAAACGGTTCGGAAGGCAACTGTACATCGAGAAAGGCACAAAGCGGCTCCCATCCTTCGGAGACTTGATACGTGAGAAGGCGTTCAGGCGGCAGCGTTGATTTCACGGAAGCGTTATGTGCTTCATAGACAGCGATTGCGTGATCACGGTTATCAAATCGACCGCCAAAGACAGCGTTTCCAACCACCGCCACACCAAAGGACTGTGGATCATTGGTAGCAGCATCCATCGTGAGCCCTATTGTTTGCGCCATGCTGTCATACCAGGCTTCCGGGTCACGAACTGTCAGGATAACCTTTGCATGAGGGTAGTGGTCACTCACTTGGCGCCAAAAATGCGCCGTTGGCCAATCGACCGCGGAAAGATAGCCGGCATATGCCGCATCCCAGGTCGGGAGTTGTCCCTGGCCGGCGGCGCGCCACAGCGCCTTCTGCTCGGGATTGGCGTGGACATCTGCCATGTGATGACACGGCCCGAACCCAAGATGCTCCAACGCGAGCTTCAGCGAATATGTGCCAGTGCGACCCATGCCTGCACCAATGACATCTAGAGCCATGAGCACCCCAAGGAGATTTCAATCGGTCAAAATACCGCTGTTTTCTTTAATTCGCTATATCTTTGAAGGTCAGCTCCGAATCGCGTCAAGCCGTAGCGCGCGAAGGTCAGTATTGGAGAAGCGCCGGGAATGGTGGCTCCTGGCGCCGCTGTGGCGAAGACGCGTGGATCGACACCACTATCCGCTGACGCAGCGCTTGCTCCGGTCGATGACGTGGATGCCCATCAAAGGATGGGAGACAACCGACAGCGAGTTTCCGCCGGGAACGTGATCGCGGTCCACCAAAGCCATCTTGAACGGCAAGGCCGTGCAGACCTGCTCCATCAGGCTGCTCGACGTATACCGCGCGACATTCGAGCAGCGTGGACACAAGCTGGCAAGGCACGGGTTAGGCGCCGCGCTGTTGCAAGACACCGTTCTGCGCACGCGTTACGCCGCGACGACCTCGGGATTCGCGGCCTTCTTGTTCATGCCATATCGGACGAAGCGAAAGCCTTCTACGAGCACTACGGCTTTGCGGCTTCCCCGAAAAATCCGATGACCCTTGCGCTCTCGCTAAGGCGCGTTGAAAGAGCGGGCCGAAACGTCTTGTTGTGCACAAGTTGGTAATCGCCTCGTAATCAACCAGCCGGAAAAAGCTTCCAGCGCCGCGGCCTAAAAGCCACTCGAGTTTTCTGCGCCGCCGGATGGTCGACGGGCAATTCGATCTCGACCCGCTGGCGTTCGCCGCCGATTTCGAGCTCGACCCGCCTGGTGCCGGCGACGCGGCGGCTGGCGGCGACCGTGCCGGCGATGCAGCCGTTGCATTCGTCCACCAGTTCGACATCGTGCGGGCGAAAGAACAATGTCGCTTCGCCTTGCGGTGCGTGCGGCGCGGAGAGCCCGATCGGGCGGTCGGCGATCCAGACCTGGCCGTCCTCGACCTTGACCGGGATCGAGCTCGATTCGCCGATAAAGCCATAAACGAAGGGCGAGTTCGGAGTGTCGTAGATTTCGTCGGCGGTGCCGACCTGCTCGATGCGGCCCTGGCTTATCACCACGACGCGATCGGCAAGCTCCAGCGCCTCTTCCTGGTCATGGGTGACAAAGACCGTGGTATGGCCGGTGGCGTCGTGGATGTCGCGCAGCCAGCGGCGCAGTTCGCGGCGCACCTGGGCATCGAGCGCGCCGAACGGCTCGTCGAGCAAAAGCACGGCCGGTTCGATCGCCATGGCGCGGGCCAGCGCCACGCGCTGGCGCTGGCCGCCCGAAAGCTGCGCCGGATAGCGTTTTTCCAGACCGGAAAGCTGGACGAGGTTGAGAAGTTCCGAGGCGCGGCGGCGGATTTCCTTCGCCGACGGGCGTGACGGCCCGTGCCGGACCTTGAGTCCGAAGCCGATATTGTCGG